>NZ_JBGTYN010000013.1:0-135507 GCF_041730275.1 Comamonas sp. SY3
GCAGAGTGCAACTGCATCGTGAACTGACTCACCGCGTCTGTTTGAACGGAGCGCCCCTGGCGCGTAGTGAGTTTCGCGGTGCAGCCCATGCCCGAGCACCGCAGGTTGCCCGCAGCGAAGCGAAGGGACGCAGTCAGCAGGGCGACCTTCTTTTGGGTACTTTTCTTCGGCCGGCGATCCGGGGTCGCCAAGAAAAGTACCTCGCCCGCCGGTGCGAGACCCGGCCAGCAGCCCTACGCCAGTAGTAGGCAGCGCCTATAAAGAAGCGCAATTCTCAACGATCACCAATCGAGCATTGACTGCGCTAACAGATGCACTCGAGCATCAGATAGAATGTAGCCAATAACAGTCCTTAAATAAATTTAAGACTGAAATTACGTTCATATAACACCTATTTTTAGAAGGATGATCCCCTAATTTATTGTTTCTAAATTCAGTCCTAACTAAAAATAGCGACTGTTATTAAAAACATTAAATGAGCAACTTCATGCAAGCGGACCGTTGCGGCGTTCAGAGGCGATACCATGAAATACGACGAAACCACCCGGACCTCTAAAGACAGGCTCAAAGAAGCAGCGATGCTCGGCAAAAAGCTGCACGCGCTGCGCATGGCCATGCGCATCACCCAAGCGGAGGCAGCAGCGCGGGCAGGTCTGTCTCGTTCTACGGCGGTGCTGATTGAAGCGGGGGACGAGAGCCGCACCTTGAGCCAGCTACTGCGCTACCTGGATGCGCTTTCTCCTCGCACATCTTTGTTGGCGCTGCTCACTGACGACATTGCCGCCGTGAAGAACATGCAGGCGGACTCCCTTGGCAAGCGCGTACGCATGCCCAGACGTCACCAAGTCCATGAAGGGCAACCGCCGTCGTCGCTGACACCAGAAAAGCCCGGTGTCGAAAGCACCCCTAGCGCCCGTCGTGGGAAAAAGGAGAAGACCGATGCCTACGATTTCTAAGCGCAGCAAATATGCGCACCCGCCTGAACAAGTGGCGGTGTTCGCGCATGTCGCAGGCGCGGGCGTTCGCCAACAGAATGCGTTCGTGCCCGCCGGCATGCTGGAGAATCTCGCGCAGGACCGCAGCCCCACCTTTGCCTATGGCAAGAAATATGTGAAGCGCAACAACGTGATCGAAGTGGACCCCGTTGCCTTGCCTTTGGCTGGCGAGCAAGGCGGCCAGCAACGCCATGTGTTGCCTGGGCTGTCCGAGTTCGGCGGCTTACGTGATGCCGCGCCCGATGCCTGGGGCCGCCGCGTTATTGAGAACAAGCTTCGCAGCGGTACGCTACCGGAAGTGGCCTACCTGCTGGAGGCTGGCAGCAACCGGGTGGGCGCGCTGGATGTCCGGCTGGCGGTCAACTCCCCACAGAGCGATGAGGCTTATGGCGTGGTGGACCTGGAGCGTCTGTTGGATGTCGCCGACCGCATAGAAAACGACGAGCCCGTGCCCGAGACGTTCTTTCATTATTTCAACGGGCTTGGGTCAGCCGGCGGTGCCCGCCCGAAAGCGACCATTCGCGATGAACACGGTGTTCTCTGGTTGGCCAAGTTCCCCTCCAAGGGCGACAAGGCCTGCAACGCGGTGCTGGAAGCCGGCGCCTTGGAGCTGGCGCGGGCCGCCGGCTTGCGCGTCCCTCCGGTCAAGCTGCTCGATATCGGCAGCCAACGCATCTTGCTGATCCGTCGCTTTGACCGCTACTGGGCAGAGCCAGGACAGGTTTTGGCCCAAGGGGAGGAAAGCTGGGCCTATGACCCTGCATCGCCTACCTCCGGAGGCAAGCGCGAAGAAGGCCGGATTGCCTATTGTTCTGCGTTGACGCTGATGGGTTTGCACGAGCATGAGGCGCCCAGTAGCTCGTATGCGGACATCTGCCAGGCCATCCGCAAGCATGTGGCCATGCCATTCATCGACCGCGATGTGAAGGAAATTTTCCAGCGCATGGTGTTCAACATCATCGCCAATAACAACGATGACCATCTGCGTAACCACGCCTTCATTTATGACGTGGCAGCCAAGGGCTGGCGTCTGAGCCCTTTGTACGATGTGCTGCCGATGAATACGGTGGCCCATACGCGCTATCTGCATCTGTCGGTGGGGGACGAAGGCCGGGTAGCCACCCTGGACAACGCCTTGTCGCAGTGGTCGGCGTTCCATAACTCGCGTGCTGAAGCCGTGGAGGCGATGCACCATGTGTGGATGGCTACACGCGCTTCGCTGGAGAAGTTTGAGCAATTTGGTGCATCTGAGCGTGATTTGGCGTATGTGCGGGGAGCCTTTCGTCGGTTGGATGATCTGGCTAGTCCTGCGTTGCGGCGGGAGCTGCGTGCGCTTTAGGCTTTGCTCTGCTTAGTCGCACAGCGGCCTCTGGGTTGTGCTTATTTGTGGCGTTTTTTACTACTGCGTAGGGCGGCTGGCCGGGTCTCGCCCCGGCGGGCGAGGTACTTTTCTTGCGCGGCCAAGAAAAGTACCCAAAAGAAGGCCGCCCCTACTGACTGCGTCCCTTCGCTTCGCTACGGGCAACCTGTGGTGCTCGGGTATGGTCTGCACCGCGAAACTCACTACGCGCCGGAGGCGCTCCGTTCAAACAGACGCGGTGAGTCAGTCCACGATGCAGTTGCACTCTGCGGTGCAACTGCCCAGCCCATACCCTGTGCTCCTCGGCGCATTCAGAAGGGGTCTGAGCAGATGCAGGCCATCGCTACGCTCGGCCAGTTTGGGAGGCCGAGCGTAGCGATGGCCTGTCGGGTGTTGGCTGTTGGGGTGTTTGCATTCCCCCTTTTGCAAACGCCACGACACAGGTTGCCCTTCGCAAAGCGAAGGGTCGCAAGCAGCAGGGGCGCCTTTGCTTTGGTTACTTTCATTTGGCGCCAAATGAAAGTGACTGCGCCGCCGGGCGCACATCCCGGCCAGCAGCCCTACGCCAGTAGTAAAAACGCAAATTAAAAAGCGCAGCCATAGCGGCGATCAGCGCTAAAGAAGAGCAATCACTTGACCGGAATAACCGTAGAAGCAGGCACCGCCACCGCCGTCACACTGTTCTGCGGCGAGCCCTCAATCACCTTGTCCGAATACGTCATATAGACCAAAGTATTGCGCGCCGCATCCACCATGCGCACCACCCGCAAACGCTTGAACAGCAGCGAGGTCCGCTCGCTGAACACTTCTTCCTGCTGCTTCAAAGGCTTCTCGATGCTGATCGCGCCCGCCTGCACACAGGCAATCGAGGCCTCGGAGCGGTCCTCGGCCAAGCCCAGCGCGCCTTTGACGCCACCGGTGCGGGCGCGCGAGACATAGCAGGTCACGCCTTTGACCAGCGGGTCGTCATAGGCCTCGACAACGATCTTGTGGTCGGGGCCGATGAACTTGAACACGGTGTCCACCGAGCCGATGGTGTCCGGTTGGGCCGAGGCGGCCGTGGCGGCCAGGCAGGCTGCGGCGGCGACGGCGTGGCGCCAGGAAGAAGGGATCAGCATGGAGGGCAGTCCGAAAAAGGAGAGGGGGCTGCACCGGCGCGGTGGCCGGTGCATGCAGGAGGCGGTCAGGCCTGGGCGGCGGCTTGGGCCACGTGGCGCTGCAGATGCGCGAGCGCCTCTTCGACCTGGTCGACCAGCACCAGGCACAGATCGCCGGGTTGCAGGCGTTCCAGTGCATGGTCGATCGCGACGAACTCGCCGTGGATATCGGTCACGTAGCTGGTGCGGCTGGCGCCTTGCAGGCCTTGGCGCAGCAGTGCGATGACTTCGCCGTCGGCGCGGCCGCGCTGGGCGGCATCCTGGTAGAGGATGACGTCGTCGAAGGCCTCGCCCAGCATTTCGGTCTGCACGCGGATGTCTTCGTCGCGGCGGTCACCGGCGCCGCTGATGACCACGCTGCGCTTGTTGGCGGGCATGGCTTCCACGGCCTGGATCAGCGCGCGGATGGCATCGGGGTTGTGGCCGTAGTCGGCGATGATCGTCGCACCCCGGTAGTCCATCACGTTGAAGCGGCCAGGGGCGTTGTCGCTGTCGTTGACAAAGCCTGCCAGGCCACGGCGGATTGTCTGCCAGGGCAGGCCAGCGGCCCAGGCGGCGCCGATCGAGGCCATGACATTCTCGACCTGGAACGTGATCGCGCCATTGCGGGTGATCGGGATCTCGCGCAGCGGGATCGATTCGCGCCAGGAGCCTTCGGCGGCCACGATGCTGTCGCCATCGACATAGACGACGCGGCTGCCCTGGGCGCGGTGCGTGGCCATCAGCGGGTGGTGGCGGTCGGCGGCAAAGAAGATCACCTTGCCGGGGCAGACATGGGCCATTGCGGCGACCAGGGGGTCGGCGGCGTTCAGCACCGCGTAGCCGGTGGGTGCCACGTTCTGCACGATCACGCGCTTCAACACACCCACGTCTTCCTTGGTGGTGATGAAGTTCAGGCCCAGGTGGTCGCCTTCGCCGACGTTGGTGACCACGGCAACCTGGCAGCGGTCAAAACCCAGGCCTTCGCGCAGAATGCCGCCGCGTGCACATTCGAGCACGGCGGCATCGGTCTCGGGGTGGGCCAGCGCGTTGCGTGCGCTGCGCGGGCCCGAGCAGTCGCCGCTGTCGATCTGGCGGCCGTTGACGTAGACGCCATCGGTGTTGGTCATCGCCGTGCGCCAGCCGTGCGAGGTGAACAGATGGGCGATGACGCGGGTGGTTGTGGTCTTGCCATTGGTGCCGGTCACGGCGACCAGCGGGATGCGGCCGTCGTTGCCGGCACTGAACATCTCATCGACCATCGGCACCCCGACATGGCGGGGCTTGCCGAACGAGGGCGCCAGGTGCATGCGCAGGCCGGGGGCGGCGTTGACTTCGACAATGCCGCCGCTTTGCTCTTCCAGGGGCTTGAGCATGGTCTCGCAGACCACGTCCACGCCGCAGATGTGCAGGCCGATGGTCTGGGCCGCTTCGATCGCACGGGCGGCGATTTCGGGGTGCACGTCATCGGTCACATCGGTGGCACTGCCGCCGGTGGACAGGTTGGCATTGTTGCGCAGCACCACGCGCTGGCCCTGGCCGGGCACGCTGTCGGGGGTCATGCCTTCGCTGGCGATGCGGGCGATGGCGATGTCGTCCAGGCGGATCTTGGTCAGCGCCGTGCCGTGGCCGGTGCCGCGGCGCGGGTCCTGGTTGACCAGGTTCACCAGCTCGCGGATCGTGTGCTGGCCGTCGCCCAGCACCTGGGGCGGCTCGCGGCGGGCAGCGGCAACCAGCTGGCCGCCGACCACCAGCAGGCGGAAGTCGTGGCCGGGCAGGAAGCGCTCGACCATGATCTCGTCGCCAAATTCGCTGGCGGTCTTGTACGCGGCCTCCAGGCCTTCGCGGGTGGTGATGTTGACCACCACGCCCTTGCCCTGGTTGCCATCCTGCGGTTTGACGACGACGGGCAGGCCCACCTCCAGCGCCACTTGCCAGGCTTCTTCGACATCGGCCACCGGGCGGCCCATCGGCACGGGCACGCCAGCGGCATGCAGCAGGCGCTTGGTCAAATCCTTGTCCTGCGCAATGGATTCCGCCACCGCGCTGGTCGAATCAATCTCTGCTGCCTGGAAGCGGCGGGCCTTGGAGCCCCAGCCCAGTTGCACCAGCGAGCCGGTCGTCAGGCGGCGGAACGGAATGCCCCGGGCGACAGCGGCGTCGACGATGGCGCCAGTCGAGGGGCCGATGCGCTCGTCTTCATCGAGCTCGCGCAGCGCGGCAATGGCGGCGTCGGCATCAAACGGCGTGTCGTTCAGTGTGGCCTGGATCAGCGCTTCAGCCTTTTCCATCGCCAGCTTGCCCACGGCTTCCTCGGTGTACTCGACGACGACCTGGTAGGTGCCGGGCTCGGTCGTGACATGGGTGCGGCTGAAGGTGACCGGGCAGCCGGCTTGCGCCTGCAGCGACAGCGCGGCAACCTCGAGCACATGGGCCAGCGACAGCGCCTGGTCGGCGCCATGGGGCTGCAGGGGGGCGATATTGGGGAAGCGCGCACGCAGTTTTTCTTCAAAACCGGGGATGGTGCTGTAGCGCTGTTCGCTGTCTTCACAGCGCACGATGGTCTCGATGGCGGTGCTGCGGGTCCAGAGGTTGGGGCCACGCAAGGCACGGGTGCGGGAGAGCTGCATAGTGTTTCTTTCAGATGGAGGGCCCGCTGAATCAGCGGGCCGTGCATGCTTGTCGTCGTGGGGAGCCGTGTCCGGCGTGTCAGGCGTTGTACTCGAAGGTCTTGATACCGGCACCGATCAGATCGGGGGTGATATCCAGCGCCCAGGCCGTGGCGATGGCGGCAAGCAGAGCCGAGGTGTCGGGCTTCTTGCCGCCCGGCAGGCTCAGCGCATCGAGGGTGCCCAGCACGCGCTCTTGCGCGCCGGTGGCCAGTACCACGTTGTTGCCCTTGATGACGACGGCGCGGCCGCCTTCGTGCTGGGCTTCGGTGTTGGCACGGTGGGCGGCCACCGCTTCGTTGTCCGCCTGGGCCGAGTACAGGACTACTTCGCCATCGCAGAGCTCGGCCAGATCGGCCACCTCGGGCAGGTCGGCATTGAGTACCCCGGCGCCTTCGTCCAGCACCACATCGATCTGGGTGCGCATCACGCGGCGCATCTGGCCAGGTTCGAGCACGTCATGGTCCGCCAGGCTCTCAAAGCCTTGCATGTCGGTCACCACACCGACCAGGCAGCGGTCGTAGGCCAGGCCTTCTTCCAGGATGGAGCGGGCGGTCGTCTGGATCACCGCAGCCTGCGCCAGGCGGTTGGTCAGCAGGCGGTGGGCACCCGCCCAGTTGGCGGTATTGGTCTTCTGGGTCTGGCGGTTCGACAGGTACATGCCCTCGTCGCTGGCCACACCGGTGAGCTTGCCCGACAGCTGCAGCAACCAGCCCACCAGGCGTGCGATGAAGGCATTGTTCTGCGTGCCGACAATGCCCACCACGGGGATGCGGCCTGCGCCGGCACCGTCTTCGCGGGGGAAGAGGTGGTCTGCAATGGCCATGCCGACCGGGCGCGGCGCGCCGCTGGTGGGCTTGAGGTGCATCAGCAGGCCGGGGCCGGCATTGACTTCCAGGATGGCGCCCTGGCCCTGCATCGGCTGGGAGACATCCTTGAGGATCATGTCCATGCCGGCGATATCCAGGCCGACGATCTTGGCCGCCAGCACGGCGTAGTAGGCGACGTCGGGGTGCACGTCATCGAGGCAGTCGATCGCCATATTGCCATTGCGTTGCAGCAGCACACCCTGGCCCTGGGCGATCACGCTGTCGGGCGTGACGTTCTGGCGGTTGAGTTCGAGCTTGACCGCACCGGCTTCCAGATTGATCCAGTCGAGCGGGTACTCCTGCTCGGGGCCACGGCGCGGGTCTTCATTGAGCACGGCCACCAGCTCGCGCAACGTGGACTTGCCATTGCCGTAGACGCTGACGGTCTCGCCCTTCGTGGCCGCAACCACCTTGTCGCCCACCACCAGCAGGCGGTGTTCGACGCCGTCAATGAACTTCTCGACGATGACGTCGGAGCCTTCGGGCTGGGCCAGTGCGAACGCGGCCTTGATGTCGGCCTCCTGCGACAGCTCCAGCGTCACGCCACGGGCATGGTTGCCGTCGGAGGGCTTGACGGTGACGGGGAAGCCGATCTCTTGCGCCACTTCCCAGGCTTCTTCAGGGCTGGCGACGATCTGGCCTTCGGGCACCGGCACGCCGCAGGCGGCCAGCAGGCGCTTGGTGAAGTCCTTGTCCTGGGCAATGCCCTCGGCAATCGCGCTGGTCTGGTCGGATTCGGCCGTCCAGATGCGGCGCTGCGCGGCGCCATAGCCCAGTTGGACCAGGTTGCCGTCATTGAGGCGGATATGGGGAATGCGGCGCTCGCTGGCGGCATCGACGATGCAGCCGGTCGAGGGGCCCAGGTAGCGGTCGTTGATTGCCGTCTTGATCGCATGGACCGCCGGCTTGATGTCGTAGGGCTCGTCGTTGATTGCGGCCATCAGCAGCTGGTGGCCGTGTTCCAGTGCGACGCGGGCGACGGCCTCTTCGGGGCAGCGGAACACCATGCGGTAGACGCCGCGCTTGGAGATCTCGCGCGTCTGGCCGAACTCGGCCGGCATGCCCGCCAGGTTCAGCAGCTCGATGATCACGTGTTCCATCACATGGCCCATCCAGGTGCCGCCTTCGAGGCGCTGGATGAAGCCGCCGCGCTCACCGACGCCGCAGGTGTGCTCGATCAGGTCGGGCAGCCAGGTGGTGAGGCGTTCGTTCAGCCCGGGGATCTTGTTCGAGGGATAGTCCTCCAACTCTCCCAGGTCCAGCCAGACCTCCAGAACAGGGCGGTAGGTCCAGACGCTGGGGCCGCGCAAAAACGTGGTGCGCAAGAGTTGGATGGTATTGAATTTCGCCATATCGATCAACGGATAAACATAAGTAACAATTCCGGGGGGAATCGCCGTAGATGGGAAAGCATTGTGCGCCCAAATGAGGCAGATTAATCGCTGTCAGCCTATCGGCCATGTCAGACGTTAAAGACAGATGACGGCAGGGCGGCCCAGGCCGCCGTTCGCCACAATAATATGCGGTTGTTCACCGGACCACTGCCACCGCCCCGTGCGGAGAGAAAAACGCCATATGCAACATCAACATTCCGCGGACGCGTCAGCATTCTTTGCGGGTCCGCTAGGAACCCAATTGCGAGCGAAGCTCAATACTCTGGAAAACGTGCTTGCCGCCACTCCCGTTGACCTGACCTCCGATTTGCGCTTTGGCAGCGGTCAGGTGGTGCTGACCTCCGAGCGCCTGCTGGCCTTTGATCCTGCAGCCCAGCAGTGGAGTGAGTGGGTACTAGCGCCGGATCTTTCGCTGCGTTTTTTCGACCATGGAGGCGTGGGCAGCCTGGAGTTGCATGACAGCACCCGGCGTTTGGGCCTGTGGCGCATCACACTGAGCCACCAGACGGCAGTGCTGGGGCTGATGCAGCAGTTCGAGCGCCAACGTGAGCGCTTGCTGCGCAACGAGGCCTACCAGGTGGTGGAGGACGAGCGCGCGCTCTGCCCGGTCTGTGGCAGCGTGCTGCCCCCGGACAGCGAGGAATGCCCGGCCTGCGCCCGCCAGCAGAATGCACCGACATCCAGCTGGGTGCTGCTGCGGCTGTGGCGCTTTGCCAAACCCTACAAAATGCAATTGTTGTTGGGTTTCGCATTGACCTTGTGCACCACGGCCGCCCAACTGGTCGCGCCGTACCTGACGATTCCGCTGATGGACAAGATCCTGATCCCGTTCCAGAACGGGGAGAAGATCGATGCCGGCCTGGTGCGGTTCTACCTGGGCGCACTGCTGATCTCGGCGCTGATTGCCTGGCTGCTGGGCTGGGCGCGCACCTTTGTGCTGGCGCGCGTATCGGAGCGCATTGGTGCCAACCTGCGCACGACGACTTACAACCACCTGCTGAAACTCTCGCTCGATTTTTACGGCAGCAAGCGCACCGGTGACCTGATGGCCCGTATCGGCGCAGAAACGGACCGCATCAACCTGTTTCTGTCGCTCAACGCGCTGGACTTTGCGACCGATGTGCTGATGATCGTGATGACCTCGGCCATCCTGTTCTCGATCAACCCCTGGCTCGCGCTGGTCACCTTGGTGCCGCTGCCGTTCATCGCCTGGATGATCCACACGGTGCGCGACAAGCTGCGCACCGGTTTCGAGAAGATCGACCGCGTCTGGTCCGAGGTGACCAATGTCTTGGCAGATACGATTCCCGGTATCCGCGTCGTCAAGGCCTTTGCGCAGGAGCAGCGCGAAGCCGACCGCTTTGCGGCCGCCAACCAGGTCAACCTGGAAGCCAATGACCGGGTCAACAAGACCTGGTCGCTGTTCACCCCCACGGTCACCTTGCTGACCGAAGTGGGTCTGTTGATCGTCTGGGCCTTTGGTATCTACCTGGTCGCGGGCGGCTCGATCACCGTGGGTGTGCTGACCGCGTTCATCGCCTACATCGGCCGCTTCTACACGCGCCTCGATTCGATGAGCCGCATCGTCTCGGTAACGCAAAAGGCGGCCGCCGGCGCCAAGCGCATCTTCGACATCCTCGACCATGTGAGCAACGTGCCTGACCCGGTCAACCCGGTCAAGCTGGGCAAGGTGCAGGGCGCGATCACGATGGAAAACGTCGGTTTCCGCTATGGCAGCCGCACCGTCATCAAGGACCTGAACCTGCAGATCCGCCCCGGCGAGATGATCGGCCTGGTGGGCCACAGCGGCTCGGGCAAGAGCACCCTGGTCAACCTGATCAGCCGCTTCTACGACGTGACCGATGGCTCGATCCAGCTCGATGGCGTCGATGTGCGCCGCATTGCGGTGTCCGACTACCGCCGCAACATCGGCCTGGTGCTGCAGGAACCCTTCCTGTTCTTCGGCACGATTGCCGAGAACATTGCCTACGGCAAGCCCGATGCGACGCGTGAAGAGATTGTTGCTGCTGCCCGCGCTGCCCATGCGCATGAGTTCATCCTGCGCCTGCCCCACGGCTATGACTCGCTGGTCGGCGAGCGCGGCCAGGGCCTGTCCGGCGGTGAACGCCAGCGCATCTCGATTGCGCGCGCACTGCTGATCGACCCGCGCATCCTGATCCTGGACGAGGCAACCTCGGCCGTCGATACCGAGACCGAAAAGGAAATCCAGCGTGCGCTGGACAACCTGGTGCAAGGCCGCACGACGATTGCGATTGCCCACCGCCTCTCGACGCTGCGCAAGGCTGACCGCCTGGTGGTGATGGACCGCGGCGAGATTGTCGAGGTCGGATCGCACGACGCGCTGATGGCCCAGGAAGGCGCCTACTGGCGGCTGTACATGGCGCAGGCGCGCCGGGCCGAAGAGGATGCCGAAGCCGCTGGCGTGGTCACTGCGCGTGCTGCGGGCGTGACCTATGACATCCAGCCCCTGCCCAAGTCCCATGTGGACGGGTCCGATGACAACCGCTGATCTGCAGCCAGGAAAGCCTTCCCATGACTTCGACTCACACTCCCGCTTCGCTGCCGCTCAGCCGCAATGCCTTTGGCCGCCTGGTATTTTTCAAGGATGGCGCAGCGCACCAGGTCAACCCGGTGCGTGCCTTTCCGCTGTCGGCCCCGCTGCTCGGCATCTCTTTGGTCGGTGAAGACGGCAAGGAAGTGCTGTGGATCGCCGATATGGCGGCCGTGGACCCGGCCGCCCGTGCGCTGCTCGACGAAGACCTGGCTGCGCGGGAGTTCCAGCCGCTGATTGAGCGCATTGTCAGCGTCTCGACGTTCTCGGTGCCGAGCATCTGGACTTTGGAAACCGACCGGGGGCCGGTCCAGATGACCCTGAAGGCCGAAGAGGACATCCGCAAGCTGCAGGGCCGCCAGAACCTGCTGATCACCTCGGCCGATGGCGTGCACTACCGCCTGCCCGATACCACCCGGCTGGACAAGGCCTCGCGCAAGCTGCTGGAGCGCTTTCTGTAAGCGACGTGTCCACCATCCACCAGCCAGGGCCCGCGATCGCGGGCCTTGCCGTTATAAGAGCCGTGGTTTGCCGGGGGAGGGCGCAACCGGGGGCAGCATGCCTTGCTGTGCCTTCCCGAGCCGGATGGCGGAGACGGGTGTTATCACTGGCGGCAAGCAAGAAGCCGCCCGTGGCGTGCGCGCAGCTCTGGATGCGCGGCCAGCATCCGCTTGCTGATCAGTCCACAGCGGGCCGGGTCTGGCTGCACTCTATCAGCAATAACCCCGCCGTCGCATTTGTGGGCCTGCCGCCACGCGCCTGGGGTCGCGACAATGGCATGTGCTGCCTCCAATCGTAGCCGGAATACCGCCGGAGGTGGCTGGGGCGTGCCGAGAGCGGGCCAGGCAGAACCGGACGGCACGAGCCTTGCGGGCTGACTGCTCGCTCTCCGGTCGCAGGGTAAACAGATGGACAGTGAAGGAATACGATGATGCGGGTGTTGTTGCTGGGTGCCTCGGGAATGGTGGGCGGCGGCGTATTGCGCGAATGCTTGCTGGCCCCGGATATCGATCAGGTCGTCTCGGTGGGGCGTTCGGCGCTTCCATCGCAGGACCCCAAGCTGGTGCAGCGGCTGCGGCCTGATTTTGCAGTGGATCCGAGCACGATACCGGACGAGGACCTGACAGCGATAGATGCCTGCTTCTTTTGCCTGGGGGTGTCGTCCTCCGGCATGACCGAGGAGCAGTACACCGCAGTGACCTACCGGCTGACGCTGGCCATCGCGGAGCGCTTGTCCGCGCTGAGCCCCAACGCGACTTTTGTCTACGTCTCAGGGGCTGGCGCCGACAGCAGCGAGCAGGGCTCGGTGATGTGGGCACGCGTGCGCGGTAAAACGGAGAACGCGCTGTTTCGGCTGCCGTTCAAGCGGGTGCATGCCATCCGGCCGGGCATCATACAGCCGCTCAACAACGCTGTTTCCAAGACGGGCTCGTACCGCCTCTTCTACCGGCTGTCTGGCCCGTTGCTGACCCTGGGCCGCAGGTGGTTCCCATCGCGTGTGCTGAGCACCGAGATCATCGGTCAGGCCATGCTCCAGATGGCGCGCCACGGCGCAGCCACGCCGGTGTTGGAGGCCCCCGCGATCTACGCCGCCGCGCTTTCCGAGCCGCCCGGTGTGGGCCGCCGATAGCGGCCTCCCGGCTGCAGACCCCGCCTTGCCGCCCATCGCGGTTCGCGCCCCGCCGATGGGCAAAGTGGGGGACATGCAGGGCTGGCGCGCTGGCCGGCCTGCGATTTGCAGGCATAATGCAATTCATTTGCAATAATCGTGCGCAATTTCCCCGGCTTTCCGGGGCGCGCGCCGCTGGTTCGATCCACTGTTTGGCCTGTGTCTCCGCTGCGCTTCTTCCATCCCCTCTCTGTCTCGGCGCATGCGCCGAGGCCGCTGCGTGGCTGGGCGATCGCGCTGCTGATCTGGCTGTGCCTGGCGCAGCTGTCCATGCCGCTGCTGGGCAAGCTGCATGACATCAGCCATCTCTACGCCCGAGCGCTGCAGGCCGCTGTCCTAGCGTCTTCATCAACCACGGTGGGCGAACGCGACAGCAGCGATACCGTCGTCATCCCTGGCCACGGTGTGCATGACCTGTTTGGCAAGCACTCCGAGGCCGATTGCCAGGGCTTCTCGCACATGGCCTTGGGCGCCGGTCTGCTCTGCGAGGGGCTGCATGCGCCGTTGCTGCGGGCGGTGCAGGATGCGGCACCAACGGTGTTGGCCATCTTGCTGCGGCAAAGCCCCGCGCTGTTCTTTGCGCGTGGCCCTCCCTCTCTGACTCCCTCCTTGTTCCAGTGACACGGCCGCTGGCCCTGACCTTCGACGGTGCAGGCTAGCGCAGGCCGGTCTGTCTTGTTTTTCCGCGCAGCTGCCGGGCGTTATGGCGCCTGGCCGGTTCAGCCCGCCGTGCGGGGCTGCGCCTGCACATGCTGGGGATGCATGTGCTTTTCGAGGGGTAGATGATGGGTTTCCATGCACAACAGGCGCAGCCGCTGATGGCGCGCGCACCGATTTTGAAGCCACAGGCGCGGGACTTGCGCCCGGTCGCAGCCGCGGTGATTGACCTGCTGCTGAGCAGCGCCGCACTGGCACAGAACGCCGAAGACAGCACGCCGGCAACGGCCGCCACCACTGCGACCACCACGTTGCCGGAGGTGACGGTATCGGCCAGCGGCACCAACCGCACCGTGGATGACATGACCACGCCGGTGACGGTGCTGCAAGGCGATGCGCTGGTGCAACAACGCGGGGCCAGCCTGGGCGAGACCCTGGCCAATGAGCCCGGCATCCAGGCCACGCACTTTGGTGCGGGTGCCAGCCGCCCGGTGATTCGCGGCATGGACGGTGCGCGGGTCAAGGTGCTGAACGATGGTGCGGTGATTCAGGACGCCTCGACCATCAGCCCCGACCATGCGGTGGTGAGTGAACCGATGCTGGCCACCCAGATCGAGGTGCTGCGTGGCCCCTCGGCGCTGATCTATGGCGCCGGCGCGATTGGCGGTGTGGTCAATGTGCTGGACAACAAGATCCCCACCAAGGTGCCGGAGAAGGGCTATGAAGGCCAGGTCGAAGTGCGTGCCGGCACGGGCGCCAACGATGCAGCAACGGCGCTGTCGCTGACCGCAGGCTCGGGCCCTTTTGCGTTGCATGTGGAGGGCATGGCCCGCAATGCCGATGACTACCGCGTGGGCAGCGGCTGGGGCCTGGGCAACAAGGTGGACGGCAGCCGCGCGCGCAATGCAGGCGGCAGCATTGGCCTGTCCTGGATCGGCGACAGTGGCTATGTGGGCCTGGCCTACACCCGCACCCAGGCACGCTACGGCCTGCCCGGCCACAACCACAGCTTTGAAGGCTGCCACACCCATGGCCTGCACTTGCACTGCGGCGGCCATGATGACCATGACCACGGCGAGGAAGGCCATGACCACGACCACGAGGAAGAAGGCGTGCCGGTGGTGGACATGCACAGCGAGCGCTATGACCTGCGCTCCGAGTGGCGCCAGCCCTTTGCCGGCGTCTCGGCCATCCGCCTGCGCGGTGGCGTGACGCGCTACCACCACGACGAGATCGAGGGCAGCGAGATTTCCACCAGCTTCAAGAACCGCGCGCATGACATGCGTGTCGATGTGCTGCATGAACCGATTGCCGGCTGGACCGGTCTGGTCGGTTTTGAGGCCGCGCAGCGCCGCTTCAGCGCCACCGGTGAAGAAGCCTATGTGCAGCCGACCCGCACGCAAAGCCAGGGCGTCTACCTGCTCGAAGAGCGCCGCTTTGGCGATTTTGGGGTGGAAGCCGCGCTGCGCCACGACTGGCAAAGCGTTTATGCGAACGACGACGGTCTGGTGCGCAAGCACAAGGGCAACTCGGTGTCGCTGGGCGGCAGCTGGCGCTTTATGCCCGGTTACCGCCTGAGCGCCCATGTCACCTCGGCCAGCCGCCTGCCCACCGCCGAGGAGCTGTATGCGAGGGGCCTGCACATGGCCACCTCGACCTATGAGCTGGGCAACCCCGACCTGCGCAAGGAGCGCTCGGGCAATATCGACATTGGCATTGCACGCACCGCGGGCGACACGACCTATTCGGTCAATGTCTACCGCAACCGGGTGAACAACTACATCTACGGCCGCACCGTCGATGAGCATGACGGCCTGCAGCTGCTGCAGTATGCGCAGCAGACCGCTACCTTCACCGGTCTGGAAGGCCAGATCCAGCACCGCATCGATGCGAACTGGACGGTAGGCGCCACCGGTGACCTGGTGCATGCCAAGCTCGAAGACGGCAGCAAGATCCCGCGCCTGGCCCCTGCCCGCGTCGGCTTGCGCGTGGCCGGCAAATGGGCCAATTGGCGCAGCGAGGCGCAGTGGCAGCTGGTCAAGCGCCAGAACAAGGTGGCGGACTATGAAACCGAGACCCCGGGCTACGGCATGCTGAACTGGCGCGTGAGCTACCACCAGACCTCCAGCGATGGCACGCCATGGCAGATCTACCTGAAGCTGGACAACCTGACCAACAAGCTGGCCTACGTGCACACCTCGTTCATCAAGAACGCGGCGCCGCTGCAGGGCCGTGCGGTCTCGCTGGGTTTTATCAAGCAGTTCTAAGCAGCAGGCTGTAGAAGCCTGAGCGCCAAAGCCGCTGTCTCCACCAGGAGCCAGCGGCTTTTTCACGCCTGGGTGGGGGCGCGGGCGCGCAGGTGATCAGAGGTTGGAGATGCCGCTGCTCACATGCCCGGCCGGCACATGGGCCGCTGCGCTGGTCACATGGCCGGTCTGGTCGTCAAAGAAGAAATCGGGCTCGAACTCGCGCAGGAACTCGCCCTTGGCCAGGCCGCCGAGGAACATGGTTTCATCGACACCGATGTTCCAGTCCATCAGGGTGCGGATCGCGCGCTCATGCGCAGGCGCGCTGCGGGCGGTGACCAGTGCAGTGCGGATGCGCATCTGGCTTTGCACATCCTGCTGCAGCCGGTGCAGCGCGGCCAGCAGCGGTTTGAAAGGGCCATCGGGCAGCGGCCGGGTGGCATGTTCGATCTCATGGCGCTGGAACGCATCCAGCCCCTGGGCCTGGAAGACCCGCTCAGCCTCATCGGAGAACAGCACGGCATCGCCGTCGAAGGCAATGCGCACTTCATCGGGGTGGCTGTCCTGCGCCTGGGCCGATTCGGTCAGCACCCGCGCGGCCGGAAAGCCCAGCTGCAGCGCCTGCTGCACATCGGTGGCATTGGCCGACAGGAACAAATGCGCGCCCAGCGGCTTGAGGTAGCGGAAAGGGTCGCGCCCCTGGGTGAACACCCCGCGCTGGATCGAATGCAGCCCATGGGCCTTGCAGCTGCGGAACACCCGCATGCCGCTGACCGGGTCATTGCGCGACAGCAGCACCACCTCGACCTTTTGCACCGTGCCGCTGTTGAAGGCCAGCAGCTTGCGCACCAAGGAGAATGCCACCCCCGGCGGCGCCGGAATATCCAGCCGCTGCAGCTGCAGCCGGGCATAGGCCTGGTCCTTGTCCTGCTCGAAAACCCGGTTTTCTTCTTCAAAGTTGAACAGCGCCCGCGACGAGATCGCGACCACCAGCTTGTTGTCGAGAGTGGCAGCCATGGCCGTCCTTGTTGCTGAACTGGGGCCAATATAGCGCAGTGGCAGCGCAGTTTTTACTCAATACCAGGCTTGGGAGAATTGCGAAATGACCCGGCCGAGATGCTGCTGCATCGCCTGGCGTGCTTGCTCGGGCTGGCGCTCGGCAATCGCGGCGAAGATGGCCTGGTGGTCCTTGAGGCTGGCCTCGCGCAGCTGCTCGGAGTGGAAATGCTGCTCGATCTTGTCCCAGCGCGGGTCCTGGCGGGCGTTGTCCCACATCGCTTCCACCATGTGCTGCAGCACGCGGTTGCCGGTGGCCTCGGCAATGGCGAGGTGAAAACGCCGGTCGGCCGCGTCGTAGGCGTCCTTGTCGGCCAGTTGCAGGCGCATGGTGGCGAGGGCGTCGAGCATGCGGTCCAGGTCGGCATCGCGGCGCTCGCTGGCAGCGGCTGCGGCAATCTCGGCCTCGACCAGCACGCGGGCACGCAGGGTTTCCAGCGGGCCGGGGCCGGTGGGCACATCAAAGGCGGGCAGGCGGCTAGGGCCATTGGCGCCGTTTGGCTGCAGGTAGATGCCCGAGCCCAGGCGCACCTCGACGAGGCCTTGCACCTCCAGCGCAATGATGGCCTCGCGCACGGCAGTGCGGCTGACGCCAAACATGTCGGCCAGGGTGCGCTCCGACGGCAGGCGCTGGTCGGCTGCCGCGCTGCCTGCGGCGGTTTCTTCGAGGATTTTTCTGGCGAGGTCTTGGTAGGACCTGACACCGGTGGTGCGGCTGTCATCGTCAACCGGAGGGACCAGCTTGTGGGGCATCTTGCGCGTATTCCGTATTCCGTTCATCGGCCGGTCCGCCAAAACCGGAAGGGCCAGCAGCAGTGTAAGCCGCCGTCTGGCCCCAAAGCGGCAAATACCGGACATAGTGGTAAACCATCAATCAAAATGGTCTAGCCAGTTTGTAGAATTGGTCTAACCAGATTTTTGATTGCAGGAAAGGTGCATCCATGAAGATGTCGTTTCGTTGGTTTGGCAGCTCGGACCCGGTGTCCCTGGCCTATATCCGCCAGATCCCCGGGGTCACCCATATCGTCTCGGCGATCTATGACGAGCCGGTGGGCGCCGTCTGGCCGCTGGCCAAGATCGAGGCGCTCAAGCAGCAGATCGAAGGCGCCGGCCTGGCTTTTGAACTGGTGGAATCGGTGCCGGTGCACGAGGACATCAAGCTCGGCCGCGACAGCCGCGACCAGCTGATCGCCAACTACCAGCAAACCCTGCGCCATCTGGCTGCCGCCGGCGTGCAGGTCGTCTGCTACAACTTCATGCCGGTGTTTGACTGGACGCGCACCGAGCTGGCCAAGCAATTGCCCGATGGCTCCACCTGCCTGGCCTTTGACAGCCGCATGGCCGACAGCATCGATGCGGAAAAAGGCATCTCGCTGCCCGGCTGGGACAGCAGCTACCGCAGCGATGAGCTGCAAGGCCTGCTGCAGGCCTACCGCCAGGTCGATGCCGAGCAGCTCTGGCAGAACCTGGCCTATTTTCTGCAGGCGGTCATCCCGGTGGCCGAGGAGTGCGGCATCAAGATGGCCATCCACCCCGATGACCCGCCGCGCCCGATCTTTGGCCTGCCGCGCATCGTGAAGAACCGCGACGACCTGGCCCGTATCGTCGACCTGATCGACAGCCCCGCCAATGGCCTGACCCTGTGCTCGGGCTCGCTGGGCGCCGGCCCGCAGAACAATGTCGAGGCGCTGGTGCGCGAGTTTGGCGGCCGCGGCCGCATCCACTTTGCGCATATCCGCAATGTCAAGGTCTCGCCCGACGGCGATTTCGAGGAAACCGCCCACCTCTCGACCTGCGGCTCGCTCGATATCGCGGCCATCGTCAAGGCCTACCACGATGTGGGCTTTGAAGGCTATGTGCGCCCGGACCACGGCCGCATGATCTGGGGCGAAACCGGCAAGCCCGGCTATGGCCTCTACGACCGGGCACTGGGCGCCGTCTACATCAACGGCCTGTGGGAAGCGGTGGACAAGTTCTCACCCGGGCAGCAAGACAGCGCAGCGCCTGCTGCAGTCTGATTTCAAACCAAGGAGACATAACAATGAAGACCAAGACCACACCGCACGCGATGCTGCGCCGCAAGATCACCCAGGGTCTGACCCTGGGCCTGGCGCTGGGTGCCGGCTGGGCCAGCGCGCCAGCGCTGGCGCAAGGTGCCTATCCGACCAAGCCGGTCACATTGATGGTGGGCTTTCCGCCGGGGGGGCAAACCGACTTTGCTGCCCGTGTGATCAGCAACAGCCTCGCGGCCAACCTGGGCCAGGGCGTGGTCATCGAGAACAAGGCCGGCGTCAACGGCAACCTGGGCTCGGCCGACATCATGCGCTCGGCGCCCGATGGCTACCGCATGCTGGTGGGCAACGGCTCGATGACCGTGACCCCGCATGTCTTCCCGACCTTGGGCATTGTCGACCCGACCAAGTTTGTGCCGGTCGGTATTCTGCTGCAGTCGCCGCTGGTGCTGGTGGTGCCGGCTGCATCGCCGGTGAAGGACTTTGCGCAGTTTGCGGCCCTCGTCAAGGAGCGCGCCAAGGCCGGCAAGGGTGTGGACTATGGCACCCCCGGTGCCGGCTCGCTGGTGCATGTGACCACCGAGCTGATGCGCGAGCGCCTGGGCAGCCCGGCGATGAACCATGTGCCCTACAAGGGCAGCGGCCCGGCGGTGATCGATCTGATGGCCGGCCGTATCGAGGCGATGTTCGATGCCACCTCGGTGTTTGATCCGTACATCAAATCCGGCAAGGTGCGCCCCATCCTGGTGACCAGCAGCAGCCGAGTGGCATCTCTGCCCGATGTGCCGACCCCTGCCGAGGTGGGCCTGAAGGATTTCGAGATCATCTCCTTCATCGGCATGTACGGCCCGCCCGGCACCCGCCCCGAGGTGGTGCAAAAGCTCAATGCCGCCATCAACACGGTGCTGAAGGAGCCTGCGGTGATCCGCAGCTTTCAGGAGCGCGGCGACCAGCCGGGCGGCGGCACGCCCGAGCAGCTCGATGCGATGACGCGCGCGCAGTACAAGCTCTGGGGCGATGTGGTCAAGGCCAACAAGATCCACGCGGAGTGAAACTGGGCCCCGCTAGCCTGCCCGGGCCAAGCGGGGTCCAACCGGTTTTTCAGAGCCGGTAACACGGCCCAGCAAACCGAAGGTTTGCGGTTGAGGCTGGGCGCCCCCGACCAGGCGTCCTGCCGCAGGCAGTACAGTAGTACGACAAGGCAGGGCGCGGCCGGCCAGGCAACGACGTATCAAGGATTGTGTTATCGGCTCTCAGCGCACAAACTGGTTGAGCTGGATGATGGGCATGAGCACCGCCATCACGATGATGCCGACGATGATGCCCATGCCGACGATCAGCAGCGGCTCCAGGATGGTGGCCAGGCGCATCGCGCGGCGCTTCACATCGCCGGCCAGCTGGTTGGCCACGCGCTGCAGCATCTGCGGCAGCTCGCCGGTCTGCTCGCCCAGGCGGGCAAACATCGACAGCAGCGCCGGGTAGCGCTTTTTCTGGGCCAGGGCCGATGCCAGCGGCGCGCCCTCGCGCACCATGTCCAGCGCATCGATGGCGTCCTGGCGCATGGCCTGGTTGGAGACGGTTTGCGCAGCGGCCTGCAGCGCCTTCAAGATGGGAACGCCGGCATTGCTGAGCATCGCCAGGGTCGAGGCAAAACGGGCGGCATTGTAGTTGCGCGAGAGCTTGCCGATGACCGGCAACTGCAGCCAGCCGGCATCAAAGCGCTGGCGAAAGGCCGGCTGGCGCAGCGACAGGCGCAGCATCACGGTGCCGACAATGGCCAGGCCCGCGCCCAGCCACCACCAGTGGCGGATCAGGTCGCTGAAGCCCAGCATGATGCGGGTCAGCAGCGGCAGCGCATGCTTGGTGCCCGAGAACACCTCGGCCACCTGGGGCACCACATAGCTCATCAGCACCATCACCACGACAAACGCAAAGCAGGTGACGATGGCCGGGTAGAGCGAGGCACCGATGAGGCTGTTCTTGAGCTGGTCGCGCTCTTCCAGATCATCGGCCAGCCGCGACAGCACCTGGTCCAGGTGGCCGCTGTGCTCGCCCGCATCGATCACGGCGCGGTAGATCTGCGAAAAATCACGGGGATAGAGGGCCAGCGACTTGGCGAAGGTGGAGCCGCCATTGACCTCGGCGCGCAGGCTGGCGACCAGCTGGCGCTGGGGCTCGCTGTCGATCTCTTCGATCAGGGCAGTCAGCGCGCGCTCCAGCGGCAGGCCGGAGCTGATGAGGCCGGCGAGCTGGCGCGTCCAGACCGCCAGGCTCGTGGCATTGAAGACCGCGCGCCGGCTGCGCACCGTGCTGGCACCGCTGTCGTCGACATCGCCCAGCGGCTCGACCGCCAGCGGCACCATGGCCTGGGCACGCAGCAGGCTGCGTGCCGCCTTGGCGCTGTCGGCTTCGATCATGCCCTTGCGGGTCTGGCCCTGGGCGTCAAGAACTTCGTACGAAAAAGCGGGCATGGACTGGTGGATATAACAAGGTGGCGCCACGGCCACCCCGGGCTATTGTGCCTGATCCACATGGCATGCCGATGGCAGCGGCCCGATCAGGCAGCCGCTGCGCCGGGCATCTGCACGGGGCCATCGAGCGCATCGGCACGCTGGGCAGCCGGGCGCTGCAGCAGCGGCAGCGCGTAGTCCTGGAAGGCGGGCAGGCTTGGCAGGGTGCCTTCCTGCATGCTCCAGCCGATGTAGCTGGCCAGGTACAGATCGGCCGCGGTGAAGTGGTCGCCACAGGCATAGCGCTTGCCGGTCACCGCCAGCTGCAGGCTGCGCAGCACATCGTCAAACCGGCCATAGCCGGCCGACAGCGCCTGGCGCTCGGTCTGGTTCTGCAGCCAGCCCTCCGCCTTGGCAGTGGACACGGCCTCGACCGGTCCGGCGACAAAGAACAGCCAGCGGTAGTAGCTGCCGCGCTCGGGGCTGTCCAGCGCCGGTGCCAGCTTTTTTTCGGGGTAGAGGTCGGCCAGGTAGGCCAGGATCGCGCCGGTCTCGCTCACCACCGTGTTGCCATGCTGCAGCGCCGGCACCTTGCCCATGGGGTTGAGCGCCAGATAGCAGGGCGCCTTCATCGTGCCGCCAAACTCCAGCCGCACCGGTTCATAGACGGCGCCGCACTCTTCCAGCATCCAGCGCACGATACGGGCGCGGGACTGGGGGTGGTAGAAAAAGCGCAGCGGGGCGTTGTGGGGGGTCATGTCGTGTTCCTTTCAGGGCTTGGCAAGATCGCCATGCCCTGCAGGTTAGACAGGGGGGCTGACAGAAACTGTCAGCAGCTGACATGGGGCGCAGGTCCGTGCCGGGCACCTGTTTCCGATCCGGGCGCAGGCGCTCAGGACCAGCCTTCCAACGTATAGCCCGTCTCCGCCAGCCACCGCTGGATGAGGCGGTGCCGGCTTTGCGGGTAGCGCTCCTGCAGCTCCTGCATCGCATGCACCCGGTCGGCCCGAAAATGGCGAAAGCCCTGGCGCAGCTCGCACCAGGCAGAGACCACCCGGCTGCGGTCGAAATAGGCCATGGCAAACGGCCAGACCAGGCGCTCGGTCAGGCAGCCGTGCTGGTCCTTATAGTGCAGCACCACCTTGTGCTCGGCACGGATCGCGCGGCGCAGCGCGGTCTGCCAGGGCTCGGGTTGGGGGTTGGGCTGCATGTTGGGCACCATCAGGCCGCTGGTATCGACTGCGATGCGCAGCTCCAGCGGCAAGGCGCTGCGGATGCGGTCCATCGCGGCGCTGGCGGCACTGGCCAGTTGCGGGTCGGCCTGCAGGCTGGCCCAGCGCGCGCCCAGCAGCAAGGCTTCGAGCTCATCGGCATTGAACATCAGCGGCGGCAGCAAAAAGCCGGGCCGCATCTCAAAGCCAATGCCCGGATCGCCCTCAATGGCCGCGCCTTGCTCGCGCAGGCTGGCGATATCGCGGTAGAGGGTGCGCAGGCTCACCTCCAGGGTCTGGGCCAGCGCCGGGCCGGTTTGGGGCTGGCGGGCGCGGCGCAACAGATCGAGCAGGCGGAGCAGGCGGGCAGGGCGGGACATCGCGCAAGCATAGCCGGTCTGCCGGGCCTGCGGCTGGCTCAGCCCGGCGCTTTTTGCCCGATCTCGAAATTGGCCTGGATCTCCAGCGCACGTACCAGGCCGGAATGGTCCCAGCCCGCACCGCCATGGGCCACGCAGCTGTTGAACAGCTCCTGCGCCTGGGCGGTGTTGGGCAGTGACACGCCGAGCTGGCGCGCGCTGGACAGCGCCAGGTTCAGGTCCTTTTGGTGCAGCGCGATGCGGAAGCCCGGATCAAACGTACGCTGGATCATGCGCTCGGCATGCACTTCCAGAATCCTGGACGATGCAAAGCCGCCCAGCAGCGCCTGGCGCACCCGGGCCGGATCGGCACCGGCACGCGATGCAAACAGCAGCGCCTCGGCCACCGCCTCGATGTTCAGCGCCACGATGATCTGGTTGGCCACCTTGGCGGTCTGGCCGTCGCCATGGCCTCCTACCAGGGTGATGTTCTTGCCCAGGGTCTCGAACAGCGGCTTGACCCGCTCGAAGGCTGCCTCCGGGCCTCCGACCATGATGGACAGGGTGGCATTCCTGGCCCCGACCTCGCCGCCCGATACCGGCGCATCCAGGTACTGCGCGCCCAGTGCCGTGATGCGCTTGGCAAAGTCCTTGGTCGCTACCGGCGAGATGGACGACATATCGACCACAATCTTGCCGCTGCTGCCCTTGAGGCCGGCGGCCAGGCCATCAGCCGCAAACAGCACTTGCTCGACGTCGGGCGTGTCGGGCACCATCACAAAGACGATGTCGGCCCGCTCGGCCACACCGCGCACCGATGTGCATTGGGTGGCGCTGCTCTCGGCGATGGCGGCGGGCACCTTGCCGCGCGTGTTGATGAACAGTTGGTGGCCGGCGGCGATCAGGTGGCTGCACATGGGCGCGCCCATGATGCCCAGGCCGATAAAGCCCAGTTTGAGTGGCGTTGCATGCATGCGGAAATCTCCTTGGTTTTTATCGATGTGTGGGTGTCAGTCCCGGGGCGATCAGGCGGTGGCCGCCGCGCGCTTCTGGCCTGCCACGGTCTGCAGCCAGTGCAGGCCCGCCTCGGTGCTTTGCGCGGGCTTGTATTCGCAGCCCACCCAGCCGCTGTAGCCGATGCGGTCCAGGTGCGCGAACAGATAGGGGTAGTGAATCTCGCCGGTGCCCGGCTCGTGGCGGCCCGGGTTGTCGGCCAGCTGCACATGGCCGATGCGGGCCAGGTGCTTTTGCAGGGTGGCGGCCAGCTCGCCTTCGCTGCGCTGGGCATGGTAGATGTCGTACTGCACAAAGGCGTTGGCGGCGCCTACTTCGTCCAGAATGGCCAGCGCCTGGTCGGTGCGGTTGAGATAAAAGCCGGGAATGTCGAAGGCATTGATGGGCTCGACCAGCAGGCGCAGGTTGGCCATCTTCAGCGCCGCTGCGGCAAAGCGCAGGTTGTCGACCAGGGTGCGGCGCAGGGTGGCGGCATCCACACCGGCGGGCGCCTTGCCGGCCAGGCAGTTGAGCTGGGGCACGCCCAGCGCATGGGCATAGGTGACGGCCTTGGCAACGCCGGCGCGGAATTCATCCACCCGCCGGGGATCGCAGGCAATGCCGCGCTCGCCGGCCTCCCAATCGCCCGCAGGCAGGTTGTGCAACACAATCTGCAGGCCCGTCGCATCGAGCCGCTGCTGGATCTCATCGACGCTATGGGCATAGGGAAACAGAAACTCCTCGGCCTCAAAGCCGGCCTGGGCGGCGCGCTCGAAGCGGTCGAGAAAGGGCACTTCGGTAAACAGCATGCTGAGGTTGGCAGCAAAACGGGGCATGGCAAAACTCCGGTTAAAAAACGAGGGGCTCTTCAATCCAGCATCGCGAGGGCGCTGGGGACATCGGCCTTGCCGGTGGCCAGGCCTTCGAACTCGACGACGTTGTCGATCTCGGTGCCCATCGCGATATTGGTCACCCGCTCCAGAATGCATTCGATGACGACCGGCGTGCGGTGCTCGGCCATCCAGGCCTCGGCCTGCTCCATCGCGGGCGCAAAGTCTTCGGGGCGGTGCACGCGGATGGCCTTGCAGCCCAGGCCTTCGACCACCTTGATGTGGTCCACGCCATAGCCGCGCGCGGCCTCGCCGGCGTCCATGTTGATGTTGTCAAAGGCGAGCTGCACGCAGTAGTCGATGCTGAAGGCGCGTTGCGCCTGGCGGATCAGGCCCAGGTAGCTGTTGTTGACCAGCACATGGATGTAGGGCAGCTTGAACTGCGCGCCCACGGCCAGCTCCTCGATCATGAACTGGAAGTCGTAGTCGCCCGACAGCGCGACGATCTTGCGCTGCGGATCGGCCACGCGCACGCCCAGCGCGGCCGGCGTGGTCCAGCCCAAGGGGCCGGCCTGGCCGCAGTTGATCCAGTGGCGCGGCTTGTAGACATGCAGAAACTGCGCCCCGGCAATCTGCGACAGGCCGATGGTGGAGACATAGGTGGTGTCGCGGTCCAGGGTCTGGTTCATGCACTGGTAGACGCGCTGGGGCTTCATCGGCACGTTGTCGAAGTGGGTCTTGCGCAGGTAGTCGATGCTGTTCTTGCGGCCCTGGCAGTCGGCCACCCAGGCGCTGCGGTCGCGCAGCTTGCCTGCGGCCTTCCAGTCCTTGGCGACAGCAACGAACTGCTCC
Organism: Comamonas sp. SY3; assembly: GCF_041730275.1. Lineage (NCBI taxonomy): Bacteria > Pseudomonadati > Pseudomonadota > Betaproteobacteria > Burkholderiales > Comamonadaceae > Comamonas > Comamonas sp. SY3. The sequence goes on from NZ_JBGTYN010000013.1 coordinate 25,331, forward strand.
AGCGCGGCCTTCGCATCCGAGACGATGCCGAAGTCAGGCGCAAACACGCGGCCGATCTGGGTAGGCTCGATATCGACATGGATGAACTTGCGGCCCTTGGTATAGACATCGACCGAGCCGGTATGGCGGTTGGCCCAGCGGTTGCCGATGCCCAGCACAAAATCCGAGGCCAGCATGCTGGCGTTGCCATAGCGGTGGCTGGTCTGCAGGCCGCACATGCCGGCCATCAACGGGTGGTCATCGGGGATGCTGCCCCAGCCCATCAACGTGGGGATCACCGGCAGATCGAGGGTCTCGGCCAGTTCCACCAGCAGGTCTGCGGCATCGGCATTGATGACGCCGCCGCCGCTGACGATCAACGGGCGCTCGGCGGCATTGAGCATCGCGATGGCCTTCTCTGCCTGCTTGCGCGTGGCGGCGGGCTTGTAGACGGGCAGAGGCTCGTAGGTGTCGATGTCGAACTCGATCTCGGCCAGCTGCACATCGATGGGCAGGTCAATCAGCACCGGGCCGGGGCGGCCGGAGCGCATCAGGTGGAAGGCCTGCTGGAAGGCGCCGGGCACCTGGGCGGGCTCCAGCACGGTGGCCGCCCACTTGGTCACGGTCTTGGCGATGGAGGCAATGTCCACGGCCTGGAAGTCTTCCTTGTGCAACCGGGCGCGCGGCGCCTGGCCGGTGATGCACAGGATCGGGATCGAATCGGCGCTGGCCGAGTACAGCCCGGTGATCATGTCGGTGCCGGCCGGCCCGCTGGTGCCGATGCAGACGCCGATATGGCCTGCCACAGCGCGGGTATAACCCTCGGCCATGTGGCTGGCACCTTCGACATGGCGGGCGAGGATATGGCCGATGCCGCCATGCTCCTTCATCGCCGCGTACAGCGGGTTGATGGCAGCGCCGGGAACGCCGAATGTGACGCTCACACCTTCTTTTTCCAGCACGCGGACGGCGGCTTCGATCGCTTTCATTTTGGCCATGGGGTCTCCTTTACAGCTGGGATCGACTGTAGGGAAGGCGGGCGTTTGCCGGAAGGCGCAGGCGGACCATAAAATTTATTCCAGCCAGGAATGGACGGCGGTGCGCTGCATGCCGCATCATCGGGCGCAGAGGTGCTATGAACCTGTTCAAAAAAGCGCCCCGCATGTGACATGCGGCCTGCGGGGCCGCAGCTATCCCAGGAGACACAACCATGGACCGACTCGATGCCATGCACATGTTCGTGCGCGTGGTGGAAACGGGCAGCTTCACCAAGGTGGCGCAGGAGTTTTCATCGACCCAGCCCACGGTGACCAAGCAGGTCGCAGCGATGGAGGCGCGGCTCAAAGTGCGCCTGCTCAACCGCAATACGCGCGGCGTGAGCCTGACCGAAGCGGGCGCGCTGTACTACGAGAAATGCAAGCGCATCGTCAGCGATGTGGCCGATGCCGACAATGTGGTGCAGGTGCGGCAGACGCAGGTGCAGGGCCAGCTGCGCATTGGCAGCTCGGTGGCGTTTGGGCGGCGCGTGCTGATTCCGCTGGCGATGGAGTTCATGCAGCACAACCCGCAGGTGCAGGTGGACCTGAGCTTTGAAGACCGCTACACCGACCTGGTGGCCCAGGGCATCGATGTGGCGCTGCGCCTGGGCAAGCTGGCCGATTCATCGCTGGGCGCGCGCATGCTGGGGGTCAATCCCTGGGTGCTGGTGGCCTCGCCCGCCTACCTGCGCAAGCACGGCACGCCCCGAAAGCCGTCGGAACTGAAAGAGCATTCGGCGCTGATCTACAGCAGTGTGCAGGGCAATGATGTCTGGCGGCTGCGCAATGCCAGTGGCGAGTCCGTTTCCGTGCCGGTCACCGGGCGGCTGCGCTCCAACAACCTCTCGGCCTTGCTGGCTGCGGCGCGCTCGCACATGGGCGTCGCCGCGCTGCCGCGCTATGTGGCGCATGAGTCGCTGAAGGCGGGCCGCGTGGTCGAGGTGCTCAAGACCTGCCGCCTGCCGGAGCAGGAGATCCACGCCGTCTACCCCTCGCCGCGCCTGGTGCCACAAAAGGTGCAGTCCTTTATCGCGTTCCTGCAGGGCAGCTTTGATGCCGCCTGGTGGGAGAACCTGCCCCAAGGCGGCTAGGCGCGGAGCGTCCGCCCAGCCTGGCAGCCCGGATCACAGAATCAGAATGGCGCGAAAATCGTTGACGTTGGTGTGCGTCGGCCCGGTCACCACCAGGTCGCCCAGCGCCTCGAAAAAGCCATAGGCATCGTTGCGGTCCAGGTGGTCGCTCAGGCGCAGCTGCAGCGCAGCGGCGCGCTGCAATGTGTCGGGCGCCACGCGCGCGCCGGCATTGTCTTCGACGCCATCGATGCCGTCGGTATCGGCCGCCAGCGCCCAGACACCGCCCTGGCCTTGCAGCGCCTGTGCGAGGCCCATGCAGAATTCGCCAGCGCGTCCACCGCGCCCCTTGGCCGCGCAGGGCTGACGCGGTCGGATGGTGACCGTGGTCTCGCCTCCGGACAGGATGACGCAAGGTTTGGCAAAGGGGCTGCCATGGCGGGCCACGGCGCGTGCCAGCGCTGCATGCATCTTGCCGATCTCGCGCGATTCGCCCTCGATCTCGTCGGACAGCACATGGGCGGCAATACCGGCGGCAACGGCGGCTTCGGCCGCCGCATCCAGCGATTGCTGGGGCGTGGCGATCAAATGCACCTCGTGGCTGGCAAAGCGTGGATCGCCGGGCTTGGGCGTCTCCAGCGCGCCATCTTCCAGCGCGGCACGCAGACTGTCGGGCAGCGGGATCTGGTAGCGGTTCAGAATCGCCAGTGCCTCGGCGCAGGTCGAGGCATCGGGCACCGTGGGGCCGCTGGCGATGACCGAGGGGTCGTCGCCAGGCACATCGCTGATGGTCAGGGTCACCACCTTGGCGGGGTAGCAGGCAGCAGCCAGGCGCCCGCCCTTGATGCGCGAGAGGTGCTTGCGCACGCAGTTCATCTCGCCAATGGCCGCACCGCTCTCCAGCAAAGCCTGGTTGATGCGCTGCTTGTCCTGCAGGTCCATGCCCTCGGCGGGCAAGGTCAGCAGGGCGGAGCCGCCGCCCGAGACCAGGCAGAGCACCAGGTCATCGGCGGTCAGGCCTTGGGTCAGCGCCAGTATGCGTTCAGCCGCGGCCAAGCCGGCGGCATCGGGTACCGGATGTGCGGCTTCGACTACTTCCAGGCGCTGGGCCAGCCCAGGCGGGCGGGGCGGAATATGCCCGTAGCGGGTGACGACCAGGCCCGACAGTGGTGCATCCTGGGGCCACAGGGCCTCGAGCGCCTGCGCCATCGAGCCGCCCGCCTTGCCGGCGCCCAGCACCACGGTGCGGCCTTTGGGCGGTGGCGGCAGGTACTGCGACATGCTGTGCAGCGGCTGGGCGCGCTGCACCGCGCGCTGGTACAGGTCCAGAAGAAACTGCTGGGGATCGCGCCGGGGATCGGCCAGCGCTGGGGATGGGGTGTGGCTCATGCGGTAGGTCTCCGCTGGCCATTATCAAACCAGCCTGCGGGCGCAGGTGGAATAGACGTTATTCCTGGCCACGGCTGTACAGCTGCGCGATCTAGCCCGGTGGCGTGCGGTTGCCCCAGTCGGTGTAGAACACGCCCGCCGTGTCCTTGCGGATGTAGACATAGGCCGGGCCGGCATGGGTGTCGCCATGGGCATGGGCCTTGTCGGGAATGCGCCAGTAGTAGACGGTGCCGTCCAGCTCGGCAAAGTGGCCGATGTACTGCAAATCCTCCGCCAGCACCGGGTCGGCGCTGGCCAGCGACTGGCCCAGTTCCATGCGCACATAGCGCGGCACGGAGCGCTCCTGGGCCTCCGTCAACCCGGTGCTGCCCAGCCAGGGAGCCTTCTCCTGAACGTCGGCCTCGGTTTGCAATTGCTCTTGCTTGGTGCGGTATTCGCGGCGGAACTCGGGCGTTTGCATGTGCGCCGCCAGCGCGGGGTCTTCGTTGCCGGCGCTGGTTGGGGGCTGGCCGGCCGCTGCAGCCGGGGCCATGGCCGGCGCGGCCTCCTGGGCCTGGGGCGTGGGTGGCGGTGGATCGTCGGGGGGCTGCTGCAGGCAGCCGGCCAGCAGGGTGCAGGCCGTCAGTGCCGCTGGCAGGGTGGTTCTAGAGGGAGCAGACATGGCGCAAGCATAGCCTGGGTGAGGCGGGACCGGCGCCGCTTTTGCTGAAAAAAGGGCGCTGATCAGGGCGAAAGGCGCAGGTTAAGCCGCTGCTTAGGCGGCGTAGCCTGCACGCAAGGCCTGCGTGGCAATATCGAGCGAGCGCAGACGCAAATCGCCATCATAGACATCGCAAACCAGCATCAGCTCGTCGGCCCCGGTGTGCTGGGCCAGCACCTTCAGACGCTGCTGCACCCGCTCGGGCCCGCCAATGGAGGCCACGGCCAAAAAGCCTTCGATCGCCTGGCGCTCGGCCATGTTCAGGCTGTCCATAAAGCCTTCAACCGGTGGCGGCAGCAGACCGCGCTTGCCGGTCACAATGCCCAGCACGCGCTGGTAGGTGCTGCTGGCGAGGAACTCGGCCTCGCTGTCGGTAGGCGCTGCAATCACCGGCGCGCCGACGATCACATAGGGCTTGTCCAGGGTGGCCGAGGGCTTGAACAGGTCGCGGTACAGCTGCACGGCCTGCTGCAGCATGCGCGGCGCAAAGTGCGAGGCAAAGGCATAGGGCAGGCCCAGGTGCGCGGCCAACTGGGCCGAGAACAGGCTCGATCCCAGCAACCACAGCGGCACATTAGTGCCAGCACCCGGCGTGGCCACCAGCTTTTGCCCAGGCTGGGCGGGGCCCAGCAAGCGCTGCAGCTCCATCACATCGCGGGGGAAATCCTCTTCGGTTTCGACCCGGTCTCGGCGCAGTGCCCGCATCGTCATGCCATCGGTGCCCGGCGCGCGGCCCAGGCCCAGGTCAATACGGCCCGGGTAGAGCTCGGCCAGGGTGCCAAAGGCCTCGGCCACCACCAGCGGTGCATGGTTGGGCAGCATGATGCCGCCCGAGCCCACACGGATGTGCTGGGTCTCCCCCGCCACATGGCCGATCAGCACGGCCGTGGACGAGCTCGCAATGCCCGGCATATTGTGGTGTTCGGCCATCCAGTAGCGCGTAAAGCCGAGCGACTCGACATGCTGCGCCGTGCGCACGGCCAGTTGCAAAGCCTGGGCAACGGTGCCGCCTTCGCGCACAGCCACCAGGTCCAACATCGAAAGCGCGGGGGGTGTTTTCGTCTCAGTCATGCGGACATTCTTGCCTAGGCAAATATCCTTTGCTGACTGTGGGTATGGGGGAAATGCGTAGGCCGGAGCCTTGTTTTAGTCAGACCGAGGCGGCGCAAAAGCTGCCTGAATTCAACGCTGCCGAATCGCCCGCGCGCAGCTGATCCCCACCAGAATTCCCCAGAGCAGCACCAGCAGCGCCGTCGCCAGGTAGTGCTCGCCTTGCTGCATCGCAAACCATGAGATCACCAGCGCCATCAGGCCAGCGATGCGCATCAGCCGGCGCAGCTGCGCGGTGGACATGCGCGGCTGAAAATGGCGCAGCGCAGCCAGGCTGGCGATGGCCAGCACGGTGAGCCAGAGAAACAACATGCCGCCGTAGGGCGCGACGAGGGTATTGAGCGATTCCAACATGGGGCGATTGTGTCAAATCGCCAATACCCGTTGGCGCGGTCGGCGCCGCCAGGGTATGGGGAGGGGCGTTGTCAATCGCGGGTGACGCGCACGACTTCTTCTGCGCTGGTGATGCCTTCGCGCACCAGGCGCTCGCCGTCCTCGCGCATCAGGTGCATGCCGTTGGCCATCGCCTGGTTGCGGATCTCGGACTCGGGTGCCTGGGCGTGGATCTGGGCGCGGATGGCCTCGTCCACCACCAGCAGCTCAAAGATGCCGGTGCGGCCCCGGTAGCCGCTGGGGTCGCTGTCGTCGATGCGGCGCACCAGGCGCTGGGCCAGCACGCCCAGCAGCGAGGAGGACAGCAGAAACGGCTCGACGCCCATGTCGGTCAGGCGGGTGATGGCGCTTGTCGCATCGTTGGTGTGCAAAGTGGCCAATACCAGGTGACCGGTCAGCGAGGCTTGGATGGCGATCTGCGCGGTTTCGAAATCGCGGATTTCACCAATCATGATGATGTCCGGGTCCTGGCGCAGGATGGCGCGCAGCGCCTTGGCAAAGGTCAGGTCGATCTTGGGGTTGACCTGGGTCTGGCCGATGCCCGACAGCTCGTACTCGATAGGGTCTTCCACCGTCATGATGTTGCCCTGGCTGGCATCGAGCCCGCTGAGCGCCGCATACAAGGTGGTGGTCTTGCCCGAGCCGGTGGGGCCGGTCACCAGCACGATGCCGTGCGGCTGGGCCACCAGTTTTTCAAAGCGCGCCAGCGTTTCGCCCTGCATGCCGACCGAGCCCAGGCTGAGCTTGGATTCGCTCTTGTCGAGCAGACGCAGCACGGCGCGCTCGCCATGGGCGCTGGGCAGGGTGGAGACCCGCACATCGATGGCGCGGGTGCCCAGGCGCAGGCTGATGCGGCCGTCCTGGGGCAGGCGTTTTTCCGAGATGTCCAGATCGGCCATGATCTTGAGGCGCGAGATCAGCGCCGCATGCAGCGCGCGGTGGGGTTGCACCACTTCGCGCAGCGAGCCATCGATGCGAAAGCGCACACTGGAATGGCGCTCATAGGGCTCGATGTGGATGTCCGAGGCGCCGTCGCGCGCTGCCTGCGTGAGCAGCGCGTTGAGCATGCGGATGATGGGTGCATCGCCAGCCGATTCGAGCAAGTCCTCGACGGCGGGGATGTCCTGCATCATGCGCGAGAGGTCGGTGCCTTCTTCCACCTCGCTGATCACGGTGGCGGCATTCGATTCGCTGTGCGAATAGGCGGCGCTGATGCGCTGGGCCAGTTCGGCATCGTCCAGCTGGGCCAGGTGCTGCACGGGGTACTTGCGCAGCACCTCGGACAGCGCGGAGCCCTGGGGCTGCGCGCCGTGCCACAGCAGGTGCTGGCCGGCATCTTCTTCCAGCAGCAGCTGGCTGCTGCGCGCAAAGGCATAGGGCAGGGGGTGGCGCATGGGTTCGGCTCTCTGTGCGCGCTATCAGGGCTCGAAGCGCATGCCTTGCGGCGTCACGGTCAGCGGGCGGGACTCGATCACCGGTGTTTCGGAGTAGCCCAGTGGCGTGCCCGAGGTCTGCTGGCCCATCGGCGTGATGATGGACGAATCGTTGATCGGCACGCGCGTGCTTTGCTCGGGCTGGGCGGCAATCTGCGCGCCGCGCATCAGCTCGTAGCGGTCCATGCTGACCTGCTGGGTGGCGGCGGCATCGCGCATCACCACGGGGCGCAGGAAGACCATCAGGTTGGTCTTCTTGCGCGAGCGGGTGTCACTGCGGAACAGCGCGCCAATGCCGGGGATATCGCCCAGGTAAGGCACTTTCTGCACCGAGCCGGAGTACTGGTCTTGCAGCAGGCCGCCGATCACGATCACCGAGCCGTCGTCCACCAGCACGGTCGATTCGATCGAGCGCTTGTTGGTGGTGGGGCCATTGGCATTGGTGGTCGTGCCGTCAAGCACGTTGGAGGTTTCTTGGTAGATCGTCAGCTTGACGGTGCCGTTGGCATTGATTTGCGGGCGCACGCGCAGGGTCAGGCCCACGTCCTTGCGCTCCACCGTGGTGAAGGGGTTGACGGTGCTGCTGCCCGTGCTGTTGGCGTAGGAGCCGGTGACGAAGGGCACGTTCTGGCCGACCAGGATCTGCGCTTCCTGGTTGTCCAGGGTCAGCAGGTTGGGGGTGGCCAGCACATTGCCATCGGCATTGGTCTGCAGCAGGTTGGCCAGCGCGCCCAGCACATACTCGCCGTTGTGCTTGAAGGCGATACCGGCATTCATGCCGGCGCTGGGCAGGGTGCTGTAGGTGCCGTTGGCAATGCCGGCGGCCAGGTTGAACAGGTTGGCCCCGCCCACGGTGAAGTTGTTGCCGATGACGCCGACCACGTTGTTGCCCTGGCCCAGCAGGCTTTGCCACTGCACGCCAAACTGCGCAGCCTTCTCGGCGCTGACTTCGACGATCAGGCTCTCGACCAGCACCTGGGCGCGGCGGCTGTCGAGCTGGTCGATGACCGAGCGGATCTGGCGGTACAGCGGCTCGGGCGCGGTGATGATCAGCGAGTTGGTGGCCGTGTCGGCCTGGATGATGCCGCCGGTGGCGCTGCCGCTGTCGCCCGAGGTGCCCAGTGAGGTGCCCGTGCCCAGGCGCGCGCCCGAGCCCAGGCCACCAGCGCTGCTGTTGCTGGCGCTGTTGCCCAGTGTGCCGCTGGTGCTGCCACCGAGCGAGGTGAGGCCGCTGCGCGTGTTGGTGCTGAGCCCACCGCTGCTGCCGCTGCTCGACAGGTTGGTGGAGGGGCTTGCACTGTTGCCGTCCTGGCCGGCCAGTGCGGCGCGCAAGGTCGTCGCCAGCGCGGTGGCATCGGCATTGCGCAGGTAGACCACATGGATGTTGCCCGAGGCGTTGGCGCCCCGGCTGGGGCTGTCGAGCTTGCCGATCAGCATCTTGGCCTGCGACAGGCGTGCCGGGTTGGCCGCGCGCAGCAGGATGCTGTTGGTGCGCGGGTCGGCCAGCACCGAGGTGCGGTAGGCGTTGTCGGTCTGCGCGGCGCCCGGGGCTGCGCCGGCAGTGGCCGTGCCGCTGGCGGACACGGTCTGGCCGCCTTCCAGCAGGCGCTGCAGCATGGGCACGATGTCGGTAGCCACCGCATGCTCGAGCGGCACCACTTCCACATCGCTGGCGTTGGCCACATCCATCGACGCGATGATGCGCGAGAGGCGCTGCAGGTTGTCGGCGTAGTCGGTGATGACCAGGGAGTTGTTGCCCGGGTTCACATTGATGGTGTTATTGGGGCTGATCAGCGGACGCAGCACCGGCACCAGGTTGTTGGCGCTCTCGAAATTGAGCTTGAAGATCTGGGTGACGATCTGGCCGCCACCGGGCACCTGCCCGCCGGCGCCGCCCTGGGTGATGCGCACCGTGCCGCCCTGGAGCTTGGCATCGGCCTCGGGCACCACCTTGTAGAGGCCTGCGGCCTCGACCACGGTGTAGTTCTGCAGCCGCAAGGCGGCGAGGAACTGCTCGAACGCAGCCTGGGGCGAGACGGGTTTGTCGGTCACCAGGTTCATCGTGCCCTTGATGCGCGGGTCCACCACCACGCTCTTGCCGGTGATGGTGGCCATCGTGCGCGCGATGGACTCGATGTCGGCATTGGCAAAGTTCAGGGTCACCGGCTCGCCGGGGCGAATGCTGGCAGTGCCGGCGTTGACAGCCGTCTGCGCAAGCGCCGCGCCATTGCCGCCCATTAAAAGGACGCTCGCCGCAATGGAGTGCAGCGCAAATCGATAAATGGGAGAGTGGTAATGCATCATATGTTCAACCAACCGAGAGCAGCACGCGGCTTCCGCTGCGCTGCCCGATCATAGTCAATAGATTTGCGAGAGCCGCCTCGCGCCCTTCGGCGGCCCAGGCTTCCCCCTGAAAACGCAGGCGCTGGCCCACCCATTGGCCCTGGCCTTTGAGCTGGAGCGCGCCATCCAGGGTGGTCAGCTGCAAGCTGGTGCTGTCACCGCCTTGCAGTTGCAGGCGGTAGCTGCCCAGCGGCTGTATCGTCGACAGGCGGGAGGTCACCGCCATCACATCGAGATCGGCGCCGCCTTCGACCTGCAGGCGCCCGGCATTGAGTGCCAGCGACAGATCATGGGTTTTGAGCAGCAGCTGGCCTTGGGGCTGGAGGGTGTTCCAGGGCGTACCCAGACCCACCAGCAGCGATGCCGGCCAGCGGCTTTCATGCGCGCCCAGTTGCACCTTGGCACCGCCCCAATGGGGCTGGATGCGGATGGGCAGGGGCGCGGCCATGCAGCAGCTGGCATTCCAGCGCATGTTCAGGCCCCGCAGGCCGGGGCGCAATGCCCAGTCCACCCGGCCGGGCAGGGCCATCTGGTCGCGGCTGGCCTGTCCGCCGGTCAACACCCACTGGGCGGAACCGTTCCAGACCGTGCCACGCGGCTCGCGTAGCTGCAACTGGCCCTGGCTGGCCCAGGCCAGGCCTTGCGCCAACCAGTGTGCGGGCGCAAACAGCACCAGCGCGGCCAGGCCGCCCGTGCAGGCGCCCAATACTGCCCAGCGCCAGGGCGCACGGGCGCTGCCGTGGGGCAGGGTGGGGTTCAAGCGTTGCCGGGCCATGCGCTGTGTGCCGCTTACTGGGCCGGCAACTGCAAGACGATGTTGCCCGACCAGGTGGGCGCGGCAGCGGGGCCTGCGCCCTTGGCCGGCTCGTCGCGGGTCAGGCGCAGCTCGGTGGCAATCGCATGCGCATTGGCCCGCACCTGGCCCAGCCAGCGCTGGGTGGAGGCGGCCGAGGCGCGGCTCAACGTGACCGTCACGCGCTCGCCGAGCACCGTCAGTTTGGCGCTGGTGCCCAGCTGCTGCGTGAGCGAGGCTTCGAGCTGCTGGCGTGCCTGCGTGGCGGTGATCGTAGTGGCCGATTGCAGCTGGCGCGCTTCGGCCTGCAAGGCCTGCATGCGGGCGAGCTGCTGGTCCAGCTGCGCATGTGCGGCGGGCGCGCTGTGCCAGGTCTGCAGCACCGGCGCAATGGCCAGCCACCACAGGAGCGCGATCAGCACCACGCCAGCGGCCAGGCTGACGCCCCGGCGCTCACGCGCATCCAGCGCGCGCCAGCGTTGGCGCAGCAGTTGGGCTGCGGAGGACGAGGCCGCTGCAGATGCCGGCGGGCGGGAGGAGTGTTTCTTCATGGCTGGGCCTGCGCGCGGATGACCCACTGGTCGTTTTGCATCTGGGCCTGCAGGCCCTGGGCTTGCAGTTTCTGGCGGAAGGCATCAAAGCCATCGGTGGGCAGGCCGCGCAGGCGCAGCTCGCCGCCACTGTATTCGACCGTGCTCGGCACCGTACCTGCGGGCAGGCTGGACAGCGCCTGGCCGGCAGCGGCCAGCAGCGGTTCGGCGTCTGACGGCGACAAGCCGCCCGAGGCCTGGCGCAGGTTGGCGACTTCGCGTGCCATCTGCACGGGCGCATCGACCACGACTTGCACGTTGGGGAAGGCCTGGGTCAAGGTGCTGCGCACCAGTGCGGCCTTGGCCTGCAACTGCTGGCGCTCTTGCCAGGCCCAGATATTGGCGCCCACCAGGCTGAGCACCACCAGCGCCAGCACGGCCCAGCGCGCCGGGCGCCATGCCGGGGCATGGAGCACATCATTGAGGCCGCTGCCCAGGCGCCGTTGCAGGCGGTTGCGCCCACTGTTGGCAAATTCGAGCTGCGCCAGGTCCCAGTCGCTGCGTGCAGCATCGCGCATGGTCTGTGCAGGGCTGTAGAGCTGCACCGGGCGCTGCAGCCAGTGCTCGGCGGTGCTGACCACGGCCGGCTCGGCATGCACAATGCTGTCGGGGCCGAGCGAGGGCAGCAGTGCTGCGCTCTCGCGCGAGACGGGCAGCACCAGCACCGCATCGGCGCTGCCGGTGCCATAGACCACGGCCTGCGCCAGCTCAGGGCTGCCGGTGACCAGGAGCTGCGCGCCATCGGGCGACGGCTCGCCTGGCGCATGGCTGGGCACCACGCGGGCTACGGCGCGGCCTGCGGCTTCGAGCACCTGCAAGTGCTCGCGCAGCCACTGGCGTGGGCAGCAGGCAACCCAGATCGGTTCGCCCTGGCCGGTGGCACGGGTATCGGGTTGCAACGCGAAGTGCAATTGGGCCGGGTCGTCCAGCAGGCGCTCTTCGAGCAGGCCCTCGAGTACGGCACGCAGCCGGGGCGAGCCCGGGCCCACGCCTTGGGGCAGGCTGACCCGTTGCCACGACAGCAAGGCCGCCGGTACCACGGCCACCACCTCACCGGCGCGGCCAGGTTGGGGCAGCAGGCCGGCGGTGGTGCTGCCTTGCTGGCTGATGGCCACGCCATCCGGAGACAGGGCGTAGCTATAGCTTCCGGCTGCGCTGGGCGCCGTGTCCGGCCCAGCGGCCGGCGGCAGTGAAATCAGTAAGGTACTCATGAGCGTGTTGTGCGCTGCATTGTAGAGGGCTCGGCTTCACCAAACTGCAATACGTTTGTCATCATGTTTCTGTTAGCGCGCCGCCACCGGGTTGCCGCTGCCATCGCCCATCAGGCTGGTGGCCAGCGCGGCACCGCGCTCGCGCACCACCGTCGTTACATTCAGCCCCTGGCGGTAGACCAGGGATTTCTCCTGCACCACCAGGTCGTCAAAGCGCAGGCGCGCCCAGACTTCGAAATACACCGATTTGACATCGAGCAGTGCGTTGGCATTGGTGAGCGCGGTGTTGCTGCTGAAGCGCTGCTGCAGCTCGGCGGTGCTCTCGAAAGCCTTGTTCAGCCGCATCTGGGTGATTTGCTGGGCCGTTGCAAAATCCAGGCCCTCCACGGCGGCCCAGATGACGGTGGCCGAGGCGGTATTGACGTTGACCCTGCTCTCCTGGGGCAGCAGCACCACATAGGGCTCCAGCTGGGTCAGGGTGGACGGCGACAGGCCCCACCAGGCCAGCTCCTTGTAGGTGCGGGGCAGCAGCGGCGCATTGGCGGCCTTGCCCTCGCTGCGCAGCGCGGCCAGCGCCTGCTGGCTGAGGACGGTCAGCTCGGCACCGGGCAGACCCAGGCGCTCGAACAGGCGCTGGAACTGGCGCAGCGCAACGGTATTGATCTGGTTGTTGGAGACGAGGTTGCGGATGTTGAGGCGCGCCTGGGCATCGACAATTGCGCCCGACAGAAAGGCCTGCGCGGCATCGATGCTGCTGTCATCGGCATTGCTCTGGTTGTTGGAGGCCTGCAAAAAGGTGGAAAGCCGTGCTTCGGCCAGCGGCACCGACCAGGGCTCGGACAGCGAATCAGGGCCGCCCACGCGCGCATCCTGGCGCAGCACCTGGCGAGAAAAATCCAGACCGCCCAGCAGCAACCAGGCGGCCTGCACGCGGGTGCGCTCGGCGCCTTCGACCTCCAGATTGCGCCATTGCTGCCAGACGGCACTGGCGGCAATGGTGGCCACCAGGGTGACGGTGAGCATGGCGGCCAGCAGTGCTGCACCGCGCTGGCCGCGAGCGGGGATGCGGAGCGGCTTCATGATTTGTTGCCCGACACGATGGGGTTGACCCAGTCGTTGGTGATGACGCCCGACAGCGCGCCCGGTGCAGGCAGCTCCAGGCGCAGGCGGATGCCATCGGGCAGCGCCACCGTCGTGGGGTTGTTGGCATCGGTCTGGGGATTGGCGCCCTGGCTGGACAGCGGGTTGCTCCAGCTGTTGCCCCGGAAATACAGCAGCTGCCAGCCGCTGATGGGCATCAGCACGGTTTGCTGCGGGCCGCCGTCGCCGGAATTGTTGGTGATGGCGCTGTTGGTGACGGCATGGGCGGCCATGTCCCAGGCCTGCTGCCATTGCTGCAGATCACGCACTGGCGAGGATTGCCAGCGCACCCAGTAGTCGCGGTTGCCCAGGCGGCGCTGGGCCCAGCTGACGACGCGCAGGCCTTGCTCGTTGATGTCGCTGCTGCGGCGCGTGAGCCGCAGCACGCGGCCATCCCAGTCCAACGGGGTGGTGCTGGAGACGCGCTCGATGCCATGGAGGTCGGTGTTCCACTGCGACAGTGCAGCCTGCACCACCATCACCTCTTCGCTGTAATCGCGGGCCTGCTGCTGGGCGCGCACCATGCCATCGATGCCGCGCCAGCTGGCAATGGTCATCACGGCCAGGATGGAGATGGCGATCAGCAGCTCGATCAGGGTAAAGCCCTGGCTGCGCTGCTGGCTGATTCGGGGGACGCGCTGCATCAGTACCTCCCCACAATGGTGCTGAGGCGCAGCAAAGGTGCGCCACCGGAGAACACATGGGCATCGATGCGGCGGAAATCCGGGTTCGGCGTGGCAAACACGCCCACGCGCACATCGAACAGGCGGCCAGCCTGCTCGCAGGCCACGCTGGTGGTGCCCAGCCCGGGCAGTTGCTGGGAGAGGCGCGCGGCGATCAGCTGGTTTTCGGCGCAGATCTGCGCGAGCATCACATCGCTTTGGCGCCCTGCGGTCTGGGTCAGCGCGTTCATCGCCTTGCCGCCGGCGAGCAAGGCGATCGCGACAATGGCGAGCGCGACCAGCACCTCGATCAGGGTGAAGCCGGAGTGGGGCGAGGACTTGCTGCGCACGCGGTGCTTGTCGGGAAAGGGTTCAGGGGGCCTGCAGCGCAAAGGGGCGCACCCCATCGGTGGCCACGGCAATACTGCCCGCGCTGCGGTTGGGGTAGGCCAGCACCACCGTCTGGGGGCCGATCAGTGCCTCGGGCCCCAGGATGATATCGCCACTGCTGCGCACTGCCACCGGCAGGTGCAGCCAGGCGCCCTGGCGGGTGCCGCCTTGCAGGCCTTCGATCACAAAGCCCTGGCTGTCGGCCCGCCAGCGCACTGGCTGGCCGCTGGCGCGGGACTGGGCCCGGGCGGCCTCCAGCTGCGCGGCCAGGCGCTGGCCTTCGCGCTGAAGCTGGTCCTGGCTGTTGTCGCCCATCGCAAACACCACGCCGGCGCTGGCCAGCGCCATCAACGTGATGACGACCAGCAGCTCCATCAAGGTAAAGCCGCGCTGGCGGCGCGGCTGGAAGGGGTGTGGAAGGGGGCGGGGCATGGAGGCCGGAGAGCGGGGCAGCGGGAAAGGGCAGAAAGCAGGAATCAGGCAGGCTTATTGCCAGCTGCCGATGTCGGCATTGTTGCCTTCACCGCCGGCCTGGCCATCGGCGCCAAAGCTCATCACATCGACCTCGCCTTTGACGCCAGGGTTCAGGTACTGGTAGGGGTGGCCCCAGGGGTCATTGGGCAGCTTTTCCAGATAGGGTTTCCAGTTCATCGGCGCGGGGCCGGAGGTGGGGCGGTTGATCAGCGCAGCCAGGCCTTGCTCGGCGGTGGGGTAGCGCTGGTTGTCCAGCCGGTAGCGCTTGAGCGCGCCGCTGATGTTGGTGATATCGGTGCGCGCGGCGGTCACGCGTGCCTCGTCGGCAGCGCCAATCACATTAGGCACGATCAGCGCGGCCAGCACGCCGATGATGACCAGCACCACCATCAGCTCGATCAGGGTAAAGCCGCGCTGGAGGTTGGCTTGGATGCGGCGTGCAGCAGACTGCGGACGTAAGGAAAACATCATGCTCTCAGGTCTCAGGGGGCAAAGTGGTGAAACTGACATCTGGGTGCATCATAATCTGCGAATGGTGACACTATCACGCAACCCCTGGTCTCCTCGGTTGGCGGCCGGCCTTTTGTGGGCTGGCGCTGCGGCATTGGCGGTGTTCTGGGGGCTCAAGCTGTCGGCGCCGGGCCAGGTGCTGTCGGCCCCCCAGGCCGGTGGGCCTGCCCCGGTGCAGGTCGATGGCGCCGCGATGGCGCGCCTCTTGGGTGTGCAGGATGGCGCTCCCGTTGCGGCGCCCGCTGCCCCCACCCGTTGGCGTCTGCTGGGTGTGATGGTGGGCAAGGACAGCGGCGGGGGCGCTGCCGTCATCGCCGTGGATGACCAGCCTGCCAAGGTGTTCCGTGTGGGCGCGACCGTTGCCGATGGCCTGGTGCTGCAGGCGCTGCGCAGTGATGCCCCGCGCGCCGTGAGCCTGGGCGCTGGTGTCGATGGCCCGGCCGCTGTCACCATCAACCTGCCTGCGTTGCGCCCGGTGGATGCCGTGGCTGCGCCGGTCCCGGCTACCGCACCCAATACCGTGGCTGCGGCCCCGCAAGCGGCTGCTTCTGTGCCAGCGCCTGTGCCGGCCACAGCGGCGAATGTGGACCGCAGCACGGGTTCGCTGCGCGACTGATCGCGGGCGCTTTACGTAAAAGTTTGTTGGGCGGCTGAGGGTTCTTACAGATCGCCGAACAGCGGCAATCGGAGCCATTCCCCATAAGCGAGTTTGACCGAGGGCCAGTCCTTGGCCAGCGGCAGCCGTTGGCCCCTGGTCAGCAGCCAATGCGCGCATTGTGCGACACCAGCGTGGCTGATCCAGAGAACGGGCTGGCCGGTTTCCCGCGCCTGCTGGCGCGCGGCATCCAGCGCACGCGTGATGCGCGCCATCATCGTGGCCAGCGATTCGCCGCCGCCTGGCGGATAGGCCATGAAGTCGGCCGTCCAGGCCTGCATCTCCTCGCGGGCAATGCCATCCCAGCGCTGGCCTTCCCAGGCGCCAAAGTCCATTTCTGCCAGATCGTTGCAGGCGCGCAGCTGGAATGCCGGTGCCTGCGTCTGCAAGGCGGCGGCCAGCTGCGTGCAGCGCTGCAGCGGGGAGTGCCAGACGGTGCCGGCCGGCAGCGCCTCGGCCGTCCAGGCGCTTTGCAGCGCTTGTGCGGCGGCGGCGGTGGCCTTGTCGTCAGCCGCCATGTCCGTGCGGCCGTAGCAAACGCCCGGCGCCACCAGCGGCTGGGCATGGCGCTGCAGCCACAGCGCGCTCATGCCAGCGCCTGGGCCAGCCAACTGCCGGCAGGGCCCAGCGACAGCGCTGCACCCAGGTAGAACGCGATTTCGCTGACCTGCTCGGCAGCGCCCAGGCCGTCGCCGGTGAAGCCTTGCAGGCGGCGCTGCAGCCACTGGCGCATCCACAGCGCAGCGGCGGCGCTGAGCACCAGCGCCAGCAGCAGCACCACCCAGCCTTGGGCCAGGCCCAGCAGCAGGGCGGCGGGCAAGGACCAGGCTACACAGCAAGCCAGGCCTTTGCGGCTGATAAAGGCCGCCAGCGGCTTGCTTTTGGACGAGGCGCTGTCGCCCACATGGGGCAGGCTGCGCACCACAAACATGGGCCAGAGGCGGGCGATGACATGGGCGGCCACCAAGCTCGCCATGGCCAAGGACAGGCTGTGGCTGGCGAGCAGCGCGATGAGGGCGGTCTTGCTGAGCACGGCCAGCACCATGGCCATCGCGCCATAGGCACCGATGCGCGAGTCCTTCATGATCTCCAGCGCGCGCTCACGCTGGTGGCTGCCGCCCAGGCCATCGACCACATCGCTCAAACCATCCTCATGGAAGCAGCCGGTGAGCAGCACGGTGGCCAAGGTGCTGAGCACGGCAGCGACCAGTGGGCTGTAGCCGTTGCCAGACGGCAGCAGCAAGCTGCTGGCGGCCAGCACACCGGCGGCCACCAGGCCCACGATCCAGCCCACGCCGGGGAAATGGCCGGCGCTGGCGCGCAGCATCTCGGGGCTGTAACCCACCCAGTCGCCCAGCTTGCCGGTGATGGGAATGCGGGTGAAAAACTGCACCGCCAACAGAAAATGGCGCAAGGCTTGCATGCTGCGGCTGGGCTCGTTCGGTTTTACGCCTGCAGGAACAAGCGGTAGGCCGGGTTCTGGGTCTCTTCGATCCAGGGGTAGCCCAGGTTGTTCAGGAACTGCTCAAAGCTGTGCGAATCTTCCTTGGGCACCTGCATGCCGACAAGGATGCGCCCGTAGTCTGCACCCTGGTTGCGGTAGTGGAACAGCGAGATGTTCCAGTTCGGGGCCATCAGGCTCAGGAACTTGAACAGTGCGCCGGGCCGCTCGGGGAAGATGAAGCGCAGCAGGCGCTCATCCTGCGCGAGCTGCGAGCGCCCGCCGACCATATGGCGCACATGCTCCTTGGCCAGCTCGTCAAAGGTCAGGTCCAGCGCTTCAAAGCCGTTTTTCTGGAAGTTGCGGCAGATCTTTTCCGACTCGCCCTTGCTGTTGGTCGAAATGCCAACAAAGACATGGGCGCGCCGGTCATCGCTGATGCGGTAGTTGAATTCGGTCACGCTGCGTGCGCCACCGGGCAGGTTGCCAATGACTTCGCAGAAACGCTTGAAGCTGCCGCGCTCCTCCGGAATGGTGACGGCAAACAGCGCTTCCTTTTCCTCGCCCACATCGGCGCGCTCGGCGACAAAGCGCAGGCGGTCGAAGTTCATGTTGGCGCCGCTCAGGATCGCGGCATACGTCTCGCCCTTGGTCTTGTTCCTGGCCACATACTGCTTGATGCCGGCCACGGCCAGTGCGCCGGAGGGCTCGACGATGGAGCGGGTGTCGACAAAGATGTCCTTGATCGCAGCACAGACGGCATCGGTGTCGACCGTGATGTATTCATCGACTAGGCCATGGGCAACGCGGAAGGTCTCCTCGCCCACCAGCTTGACGGCAGTGCCATCGGCAAACAGGCCCACATCGTTCAGTGCCACGCGCTTGCCTTCGCGGGCCGACTGGATCATCGCGTCCGAATCGTTCATCTGCACGCCGATGACCTTGATCTCGGGCCGTACGGCCTTGATGTAGTTGGCCACCCCGGCGATCAGGCCGCCGCCGCCAATCGCGACAAAGACGGCGTTCAGCGGCGAGGAGCCGATTTTCTGCACCTGGCGCATGATCTCCATCGCGATCGTGCCCTGGCCGGCGATCACGTCGGGGTCGTCGAAAGGATGGACAAAAGTCAGGCCTTGTTCCTTTTGCAGCGTCAACGAGTGCTCGTAGGCATCGCTGAAGCTCTCGCCCATCAGCACCACCTCGCCCCCCAGGCCCTTGACGGCATCGACCTTGACCTGCGGCGTGGTGGTCGGCATCACAATGACGGCACGGGTGCCCATGCGGCTGGCCGACAGCGCCACACCCTGGGCATGGTTGCCTGCCGAGGCGCAAATGACACCCGCCTTGAGCTGTTCGGCCGTCAGATGGGCCATCTTGTTATAGGCACCCCGCAGCTTGAAGCTGAATACCGGCTGCTGGTCTTCGCGCTTGAGCAGCACCTTGTTGTGCAGGCGGCGGCTGAGGTTCTTGGCCGAGTCCAGGCTGGATTCAATGGCCACGTCATAGACACGCGCAGTGAGAATTTTCTTCAGGTAATCGGCCGGCGTCAGCGCGGCAGCAGTCTTGGTGGGCATAGGGATGCACGCTAGAGAAATGAGGCAACGAGAAGGTAGCGCATGCGGATGGCGCGCCTGGTTGATGCGCCAGCCCGCAAGACATGCGCGGGTGGCGGCATGGGCGGGGGTGGCGGGCATCAGGTGATCGAAAGACCGCTGCACTATAACCGCTGGCGTTCACTGGAGCGGACCGGCAGTGGATTTGCGCCAGCGACGGGCAGAAAAAAAGCCCCTGATGTGAATCAGGGGCTTGAAACCACCATTTGAGAGGTGGAGGAGACAACTTGCAAGCTACATCCAGCAGTTTTGGCATCGCCTGGCTGTGGAGCAGCAGATGGGTCCAAGTATAGCGATGTTTCTGCTGCGATGCAGCAAAATAATGCCCGCAACCATTTTTTTCTCCAATGCTGTTGATAGACAGCAACAAATAGCAGGGGTTAGGGCAGATCTGCCACACTTGTGGCGTCTGATTTTTGGAGAGATGCAATGGAATGCACGGTGACATGGACGGGTGCGAGCGGCGCCCGCTCGGGAATGGGCTTTGTGGCGGAAACCGGCAGCGGCCATGTGGTGGCCATGGATGGCGCGCCCGACGCGGCCAACCCGGCCAACGGCGGCCAGAACTTCGCAGCCCGCCCGATGGAGCTGCTGCTGGCCGGCACCGGCGGCTGCACGGCCTATGACGTGGTGCTGATCCTCAAGCGCGGCCGCCACGATGTGAAAAACTGCACCGTGGCCCTGAAGGCCGAGCGCGCCGACACCGAGCCTAAGGTGTTCACCAAGATCCATATGCAGTTCACCGTCACCGGCAAGGGCATTCCGCCAGCGGCCGTGGAACGTGCGATCGCGATGAGCCACGAGAAATACTGCTCGGCCAGCATCATGCTTGGCAAGACGGCCGAGATCACCACGGGGTTTGACCTGGTGGAAGGCTAAGCAGGGGTGTTGACATTCCGCAATGCCCTGGGGCAGCTGTGCAGGATGTCAACTGGCCTTGTAGTTCGATGCAAAAAAGGCGACAATTGACGCCTTATATGAATCAATCTTTGATTGCCTTGCTGCTGCCGGAGTACCGGCGACGTGTCCTGGGGCTGTTGCTGCTGCACCCTGATACGCAGCTGCACGGGCGAGAAATTGCCAGACGCACGGGGCTTCCGGCGGGCACCATCACCCGAGAACTTGGCAAGCTCACGTCGGTGGGCTTGTTGCAACGAGAAAAACGGGGCAACCAACAGCTGTACCGCGCAGACAAGGGCTGCCCTGTTTTTACAGAGCTGGCCAGTATCTTGCGCAAGACATCAGGCGTGGCCGATGTGTTGGCAACCGCCCTGGCGCCTGTTGCAGACAAGATCGATGTGGCCTTTATCTATGGTTCTGTGGCGCGCGGAAAAGAGACTGCGGGCAGCGACATTGACCTGATGCTGGTCGGTCAACTAGGATTTGACGAGGCGGTGCAGTTGCTGTGGCCGCTTCAAGCCGAGTTGGGCAGAGAGATCAATCCGCACGTGCTGGACCAGCAAGAGTTCGCAGCGCGCTCCCAGGAGGCGTTCATGCGCGATGTGCTGTCCAAACCCAAGATCTTTGTGATGGGGAGCGACGATGAGCTTGCAAAACTTGGTCGGCATCAGTCTTGAGACCGTCGAGCCCAATGCGCAGCAAGTGCGGTCTTTGCTCGCTGCGGCCGACCGCAACATTGCCGACGCACACCTCACCGGCTTAAGCGAAGAAAACCAGTTTGATGCTGCCTATAAGGCTATCATGCAGTTGGCCATGCTGGGCCTGATTGCCAATGGCTACCGCCCACTGACCAGCAAACCCGGCCACCACCAGACCGCCATCCAGACGCTCGCGCTTACTGTGCAGTGGCCCAGTCAGAAGATCTGGCCGCTGGACGCCTTGCGCAAGCAGCGCAATTTGACGGACTACTCAGGAGACTTGGTGACCCAGGCAGCGGTAGACAGCTGTCTGACCAATGCCATGGCCTTGCGGGGCCATGTGCATGCCTGGCTGCTGGCGCAGCAGCCTGACTGGTTGGCTTAAGAATGCTTGCCGGCCGCCTCAGAGGCGGCCTTCCATCCTTGTCTATATATGGTGCGCCGTCACCGTCATCACCTTGGAGGCGATCTTCATCAGCATCCGGGCGGGCAGGGGCACGGGCAGGGCGCCGGCGTCCACCGCCGCGGCGGCATGGCGTTCTTCGTCGGCTTTCATCTGGCTGACGACGGCGCGCGAAGGTGCGTCGTGTGCGGGCAACAGCTCCAGGTGCGATTGCAGGTGCAAGGACACCTGGTTCTCGGTCTCTTCGACAAAACCCAGGCTAGCGCGGTCGCTGACCGTGGCGGCCACGGTGCCAATCACGAAAGCGCCGGCAAACCACAGCGGGTTGAGCAGGCTGGGGCGCTCGCCCAGATCCTGCAGGCGCTGATGGGTCCAGGCCAGGTGGTCCATTTCTTCCTGGGCGGCGTCCAGCAGGTGTTCGCGCAGATGCGCGTCGCGGGTGACCATGGCCTGGGCGGTGTAGAGCGCCTGTGCGCAGACCTCGCCCACATGGTTGACACGCATATAGGAAGCGGAGAGCTTCTTCTCCTCAGAACTGAGATCGGGCTCGTCCATGCCCGTGGCAGGCGAAGGGGTGGCCGCACGGGGTGTTGCAAACAGGGTGCGCAGCGCAGTATCTGCTGCGCAAAGGAGTCGTTCTTGCATAGGGTGTCATGCTAACCAGTAGAATACACCCCGCTGCAAACATGGCGAATCTCCTCTGAAACGGCTTGTTTTGCAGCAAATTTTTTGTCGAAAAATTGGACGGCGGCTGACATTCGTTAAACGTTGCACTCAAGCAACGATTTACAGCGAATAGGTCCTCAAGTGGGGGAATTTGTTTGCGCAACCGCCTGCGGTCTGTTGAAATAGAGAGAACTTCCACACTAGGAGGTTGGCGCGGGAGCAGGTAGAAGTTGTGCAGAACCGTGAGGCTGACATCAACCCCCCCGTACCAGCGCCGTCTGTTAAACCTTGGAGTAACTCGCAATGAAAAAATCTCTTGTTGCCTTGGCAGTGCTGGCCGCTTCCGGCGCCGCAATGGCTCAATCTTCCGTGACCCTGTTCGGTATCGTTGATGCTGGCGTGACCTACGCTAAGACCAGCGGTGGCGAAAGCAACTACGGTCTGACCAACTCCGGTAACGCCACCAGCCGTCTGGGCTTCCGCGGCGTGGAAGATCTGGGTGGCGGTCTGAAGGCTGGTTTCTGGCTGGAAGGCGCAATCCAGAACGACAGCGGTACCGCTTCCGGCGGCGGCGCTGCAGGTCCTGGCTTCGAGTTCAAGCGTCGTTCCACCGTGTCCCTGATCGGCAACTTCGGTGAAGTGCGTCTGGGTCGTGAACTGACCAGCGCTTACAACGTGGTTTCCGGCTACGACGTGTTCGGCCAAGTTGGTATCGGCCAAAACTTCAGCTTCGGCAACGGCACCTACGGCTTCGGCGACCCAGTTCGCGTGGGCAACATGGTTTCGTACTACACGCCTAACATCTCCGGCTTCACCGCTGGCGTGAACTACGGCTTCGGCGAAACCGCTGGTGACAGCTCCGCTAAGCGTTATGTTGGCGTGACCGCTGCTTACAACAACGGCCCTCTGAGCGCCGGCATTGGTTTCGACCAGCAAAACGACCCAACGACCAGCTACGAAAAGGCACAAAGCCTGGGTCTGGGCGCTGCTTACAACTTCGGCGCTTTCAAGCTGTCGGGTCTGATCCGTCAAGTGCAAAGCACCCCAGTGGGTGGTGGCAGCAAGGCTAAGTTCCAGTCCGCTGGTCTGGGCGCAACGGCTGCTGTCGGCGCTGCTGGCGAAGCACGTCTGGCTTACAACTACTACGACAACAAGGAAATCGAAGGCAAGGCTCACCAGCTGTCGCTGGGCTATGTCCACAACCTGTCGAAGCGCACCGCTCTGTACGGCACCTACGCTTTCCTGAAGAACCAGAAGAGCGAAACCATGAGCCTGTCGGCTAACGGCCTGGGCATCGACCCAGCCCGCGCTGGCAAGAACCAAAACGCTATCACCGTTGGTGTGCGTCACGCTTTCTAATGAATGGCTAGGGTTTCCTAGCTACTCAACCTGAAAAGCAAAAAGCCCGTCGAAAGACGGGCTTTTTTTATGCCTGCGCGAGCCACGCGCCCGGCACTGGCCAAGGCCGCGCACCGCCATCGTTGCGGCAGCATCAATGGTGCTCGCCGCTGCAGCTTGAATGCCCCCGCAGCGCGCTGGGGCTGGGCGCAAGGCGTCGGATTGGCGCTTGATCCTGGGTTTTGTTCCTTTCTGCCAACGTTGAGAAGGAACTGCCAGGTGCCTTGTTGCAGCCTTCCTACAGGCCGCACGCTGTATCGCTGTTGATAGCCCCCAAGATGCCGTTGTACCGCGTTCCACCAGCAGCCTGCGTTGGCGTCGCTCATCGCCCTGCTGTGCAGGCATTTTCAGTTTTGCCAGAAGAAGCCGTGTTTTGCCCGACAAAACACCTGCTTTTGCCGGTCACCTAGCAGAAATAAGCCGAACTCGGGAATATCCCCTGCTTGGGGGAAGCACCATGCGGAAGATCGGTTCCTTGCGGCATAGTGGGGCACTACTATTCTGCGAGGACTTATGAAACAGCCTTCTCTTGCTCTGGTTGCGATAGCGGTAGCCACCGTTTTGTCAGCTGGCGTGGCCCAGGCCAAGCCCTTCAAATGGGCCAGCCAGGCCGACGTCGCCAGCTGGGATATCCATGCGCAAAACAATGGCCTGCACAACGCCATTCACCCTTACGTCTACGAGACCCTGGTCACCTATAACAGCAAGACCTTTCAGGTCGAGCCGCTGCTGGCTACCTCGTGGAAAGAAGTCACCCCCAAGCAGATGCGCTTTGCGTTGCGCCAGGGCGTGAAGTTCCAGGACGGATCGAGCTTCACCGCCGATGATGCGGTGTTCTCGATCACGCGTGCGATGGCCAAGACCTCGAACTATGGCCCCTTTGTGCAGGGCATCGAGAAGGTCGTCAAGGTCGATGACGCGACCATCGACATCTTCATGGTGGACCCCAACCCGGTGCTGCTGCGCCAGATGACCGAGCTGCGCATGATGAGCAAGGCCTGGTCCGAGAAGAACAAGTCCACTGAACCGATGGACATCAAGAAGTCCGACGAGAATTTTGCCCACCGCAATGCGATGGGCACGGGGCCTTTCATCCTCGAATCCTGGCAGCCCGATGTACGCATGGTGCTCAAGAAGAACCCCAACTGGTGGGGACAGATGCCGGGCAATGTGACTTCGATCACCTATACCCCGATCAAGTCGGCGCCCACCCGCATGGCGGCGCTGCTGTCGGGTGAAGTGGACATGGTGCTCGATCCCACACCCCAGGACCTGAACCGCCTGCGCGCCAGCCCGGATCTGAAGATCCTCGAAGGCCTGGAGAACCGTACGATTTTCTTCGGCATGGACCAGTTCCGTGACGAGCTGCCCGGGTCGAACGTCAAAGGCAAGAACCCGCTCAAGGACCAGAAGGTGCGCCAGGCGCTGTACCAGTCCATCGATATCCAGGCGATCACCAAGACCATCCTGCGTGGCCTGGGCAAGCCCACCGGCACCCTGGTGGCGCCTCAGGTCAACGGCTGGACCGAGGCAGTCGGTCAGCGTCTGCCCTATGACCAGGAGGCCGCCAAGAAGCTGCTGGTTCAAGCGGGTTACCCCGATGGTTTTGAGGTGGACTTTGCCTGCCCCAACAACCGCTATATCAGCGACGAGGCGATCTGCCAGGCGGTCACCGCGATGTGGGCCAAGGTAGGGGTCAAGGCCAAGCTGCGCACCTTGCCGATGGTCACCTACTTCCCGATGATCCAGCGCAACGAAGCGAGCATCTACATGCTGGGCTGGGGCGTGCCTACCTTCGATTCGCTCTACAGCCTGCAGTCGCTGGTGCGCACCGTCGGCAAGGGCGGCGACGGAAACTACAATGTCGGCCGCTACAGCAATGAACGCATGGACTACCTGGTCGATCGCGTCAAAACGGAAACCGACCAGCCCGTGCGCACCCGCATGCTGACCGAGGGCTTGCAGCTGTCCAACGACACGGTCTCCCACCTGCCACTGTATGACCAGGTGATCCCCTGGGCGATGAAGAAGAACATCGACCTGGTGCACCGTGCTGACAACCGGGTCGACATCAAGCTGGTGACAGTCCGCTGACCAGCGGCGAGCCGTTTGCAGGCCTGCCGCCCGATAGGGTGGCAGGCTGTTCCATAAAAAGCGAAAGAAGAATAGGCAGACAACACGGGTGCTGGGGATCCTCTGCAGAGCCCTCGCCAAAACGGGATGGACACCGATCGGGACGAGACGCCAGCGGCTCGCCCGGGCCTGCGTTCAGACCATGGCGGAGCGTTTTGCAAAGGGTCCTGGGCACCTTCCCTCTGTTTGTCACGATGAGAGTCAGCCATGTTTGCATTCATATTGCGCCGATTGATACAGGCGGTGATCGTGATGATCGCCGTGGCGTTCATCTCCTTCATGTTGTTCCAGTATGTCGGTGACCCGGTCACCTTCCTGCTGGGCCAGGATGCCACCCCCCAGCAAATTGCCGAGTTGCGCAGCGCACTGGGGCTGGACAAACCCTTTTTCGTGCAGTTCTGGCACTTTCTGGTGAATGCCGCCCAGGGCGAGTTCGGCATCAGCCTGCGCCAGGGTGCCAAGGTCTCCTCACTGATTGCCGAGCGCTTCCCGGCGACCTTTGAACTAGCCATGGTCGCCGCGTTGCTGGCCCTGGTCATCGGCGTGCCGATGGGCGTGTATGCGGCGCTGCGCCGTGGCAGTTTCATGAGCCAGGTGTTCATGACTTTGTCCCTGCTGGGCGTGTCCTTGCCCACCTTCCTGATCGGCATCTTGCTGATCCTGATCTTCTCGGTGCACCTGGGCTGGTTCCCGAGCTTTGGCCGTGGCACGACGATGCAGCTGGGCTTTTGGAGCACCGGCCTGCTGAGCGCCAAGGGCTGGCACCACATCATCCTGCCGGCCATCACGTTGGCGGTGTTCCAGCTCACGTTGATCATGCGCCTGGTGCGTGCCGAGATGCTGGAGGTGCTGCGCACCGACTACATCAAGTTTGCCAAGGCCCGGGGTCTGAGCAACCGCACCATCTACTTTGGCCACGCACTGAAGAACACGCTGGTGCCGGTGATGACCATCACCGGTCTGCAGCTGGGCGGCCTGATTGCCTTCGCGATCATCACCGAGACCGTGTTCCAGTGGCCCGGCATGGGACTGCTGTTCATCCAGGCGGTCACCTTTGCCGATATCCCCGTCATGGCCGCCTACCTGTGCCTGATTGCGCTGATTTTTGTCGTGATCAACCTCGTGGTCGATCTGTTGTATTTCGCTGTCGACCCGCGCCTGCGCGTCGAGAAATCGGGAGGGCACTGAGATGCCACGTCTGCCTTACAGCGCGAGCTCGCGCGCTTTTTCTCACCTCGCCCAGATCCATCCGGAGCTGACGGCCTTCCGCCGTGACCTGCATGCCAACCCGGAGCTGGGTTTCGAAGAAAAATACACCGCTGCCCGCGTGAGCGAGGCCTTGCGCCTCTGCGGCGTGGACGAGATCCACCAGGGCATCGGCAAGACCGGCGTGGTCGGTGTGATCCGTGGCCACAAGCACGGCAGCGGCCGCATGATCGGCCTGCGGGCCGACATGGATGCGCTGCCGATCACCGAGCAGGGCAACTGCAGCTGGCGTTCGGGCAAGCAGGGGCTGATGCATGCCTGCGGCCATGACGGCCACACGGCGATGCTGGTGGGCGCGGCCCGCTACCTGGCCGAGACCCGCAACTTTGACGGCACCGCCGTGCTGATCTTCCAACCGGGCGAGGAAGGTTATGCCGGTGCGCGCGAAATGATCCAGGACGGCCTGTTCGAGCGCTTTCCGGTCGATTCGGTCTATGCGATGCACAACTGGCCGGCGATGCGCCAGGGCATGATCGGCATCAACCCGGGCGCAATGATGGCGGCGGCCGACCGCATCCAGATCAATATCACCGGCAAGGGCGGGCATGGCGCGCACCCCTACCAGACCAACGATGTGGTGCTGGCGTCGGCCCACCTGATCACCGCGATCCAGTCCATCGTCTCGCGCAATGTGCGCGCGATCGATTCTGCCGTCATCAGCATCTGTGCAGTGCAATCCGGTGACCTGGCTGCGTTCAGCGTGACGCCGGGCTCCTCGACCCTGGTGGGCACGGTGCGCACTTTCAACCCCGATGTGCAGAACATGGTCGAGCGCCGGCTGGGCGAGCTGTGCCAGGCGCTGGGCCTGGCCTTTGGCGTGAACGCGCAGCTGCAGTACGAGCGCTCGTACCCCGCCACCATCAATACGCCTGAAGAGGCCCTCTTTGCCGGTGATGTCGCCTCCGAGCTGGTCGGCGAAGCGCTGGTGGTGCGCGACATGGACCCGAGCATGGGCGCCGAGGACTTCTCCTTCATGCTGCAGCAAAAGCTGGGGGCCTATCTGCGCCTGGGACAGGCCGTCGGTGACGACATCATCCCACTGCACAACAACCGCTATGACTTCAATGACGATGTGCTGCCACTGGGGGCAGCGCTGCATGCCGGCATCGTCGAGCGTGGCATGCCGCTTGCATTGGGCTGAGGCCTCGGCACCCGGCTCCTCCAGAGCCGGATTTCACAAAAAGGGGAAAACATGAAGCACACGATGAGCAAGACCTTGTTGGTATCGATGTTGGCTGCCGCCTATGTTTCCGCCGGCGCGCAGACCGTGCGCATCGGTTCCCAGGGCGATGCGCTGTCCATGGACCCGCATTCCTTCAACGAGACGGTACAGCTGAGCGTGACCGGCAATGTCTACGAGCCGCTGGCCGGCCGCAACAAGGATCTGAGCCTGCGCCCGGTGCTGGCCACCCAATGGGAGCAGACCTCGCCCACGGTCTGGCGCTTTACCTTGCGCAAGGGGGTGCAGTTCCATGATGGCACGCCGTTCACGGCCGATGATGTGGTGTTCTCGATGATGCGCACGCAGCTCGAGGGCTCGGACATGAAGTCCTACACCAATCCGATCAAGGAGACCCGCAAGGTCGACGACTACACGGTCGATATCGAGACCAAGGATCCAGCCCCGATCCTGCCGAGCATGATCTCGCAGGTCTACATCATGAGCAAGGCCTGGTCCGAGGCCAACAATGCCGTCAATCCGGTGGACCGCCGCAAGGGCATCGAGAACACGGCATCGTTCAAGGCCAATGGCACCGGGCCGTACCGCGTGCGCGAGCGCCAGCCCAATGTGCGCACCGTCTTCAACCGCAGCGCCAACTACTGGGACAAGATCGACGGCAATGTGCAGGAAGTCGTCTACACGCCTGTGGCCAACGATGCCACCCGCGTGGCGGCGCTGCTGTCGGGCCAGGTCGATGTGATCGATCCGGTGCCGGTGCAGGATCTGGACCGCGTGGCCAACACGGGCAGCACCCGCGTGGTGTCCGGGCCGGAGCTGCGCGCCATCTTCATGGGCATGGACCAGAAGCGCGATGAACTGCTGAACGCCAGCGTCAAGGGCAAGAACCCGTTCAAGGACAAGCGCGTGCGCCAGGCCTTCTACCAGGCCATCGATATCGAAGGCCTGCACAAGCAGGTGATGCGCGGGGCATCGGGCAATCTGGCCACCTTGATCGGCAAGGGCGTCAATGGCTACGCCGAAGACATCAAGCGCCTGCCCTACGATCCTGCCGCCGCCAAGAAGCTGCTGACCGAGGCGGGCTACCCGGATGGCTTTTCGCTGACCTTGAACTGCTCGAACGACCGCTACATCAACGACAGCCGCATCTGCCAGGCCGTGTCTGCCAATCTGGCCAAGATCGGCATCAAGGTGCAGCTCAATGCCGAGACCAAGGGCACCTATTTTCCGCGCATCATGCGCCATGAAACCGCCTTCTACATCCTCGGCTGGACGCCATCAACCTACGACGCACACAACCCGCTGCTGGCCCTGATGAACTGCAATGACGGCAAGGGTGCGGGCGCGTTCAACTACGGCAACTACTGCAACCCCAAGGTCGATGCGCTGACCCGCCAGGTGCAGTCCGAGACCGATACGGCCAAGCGCAACCAGGCGATCCATGAAGCGCTGCAGACCGTAGCCGACGACGTGGGCTACCTGCCGCTGCACCAGCAGTTCATGAACTGGGGTGTCAGCAAGAACGTGGAGCTGGTGCAGATGGCCGATGGCTTCATGCCCTTCAAGTGGATGACGGTGAAGAAGTAAATGCCCGGGCCGCTGCGCTGCAGCGGCCAGCGATTAGAGAGAGAAGATGACGATGAAAAACCGAATCAGGCGCTGGATGGACAGCGATGTGGGCTACAGCTTTCGCAACTCGCCCACAGCCATTGTGGCGGCGCTCATTGCGGCGGTATGCGTGTTCTGCGCGCTGTTTGCCGGCTGGGTGGCGCCCCACAACCCCTTTGACCTGACCACCCTGGAGCTGAGCGATGCGCGCATTCCGCCGGTCTGGAGCGAAGAGGGTGGCTGGAAGTACATTCTGGGCACCGACGACCAGGGCCGCGACATTCTGTCGGCGCTGATGTATGGCGCGCGCATTTCGCTGATCGTCGGCCTGGCCTCGGTGGCCTTGTCCGTGGTGGTTGGCGTGGGCCTGGGCCTGCTTGCAGGCTTCAAGGGCGGCTGGATCGATTCGGTGCTGATGCGCCTGTGCGATGTGATGCTGTCCTTCCCAGCCATTCTGGTGGCCTTGCTGATCGCTGGTGTCGGCCGCGCGGTGTTTCCCAATGCCAACGAATCGCTGGCCTTTGGCGTGCTGATCCTCTCGATCTCGCTGACCGGCTGGGTGCAGTATGCGCGCACGGTGCGCGGCTCCACGATGGTGGAGCGCAACAAGGAATATGTGCAGGCCGCCCGCGTTACCGGCGTAGCGCCGCTGCGCATCATGGTCAAGCATGTGCTGCCCAATGTGCTGGGCCCCGTCATGGTGCTGGCCACCATCCAGGTGGCGACGGCCATCATCACCGAGGCGACCCTGTCCTTCCTGGGCGTGGGCGCACCGCCCACCTCGCCATCGCTGGGCACTCTGATCCGCGTGGGCAATGACTACCTGTTCTCCGGTGAGTGGTGGATCACGATCTTCCCGGGCCTGATGCTGGTGCTGATTGCGCTGTCGGTCAACCTGCTGGGCGACTGGCTGCGCGATGCGCTCAACCCGCGCCTGCGTTGATGGTGCGGACACAAGACGAACAAGGAACAACCACGATGTCATTGTTGGAAGTTAAAAATCTGGTGGTCGAGTTTCCCAATCGCCATGGTGTGCTGCGGGCGCTGGACAACATCTCCTTTTCCATCGCCCCCGGCGAGATCCTGGGCGTGGTCGGCGAATCGGGCGCGGGCAAGTCGCTGACCGGCGCGTCCATCATCGGCCTGCTTGAGCCGCCAGGCCATGTGGCCTCGGGCGAGATCGTGCTCGAAGGCGAGCGCATCGACAATCTGTCTGCCGACAAGATGCGCCACATCCGGGGCCGCCGCATCGGCGCGATCTTCCAGGATCCGCTCACGTCGCTGAACCCGCTCTACACCGTGGGCCGCCAGCTGATTGAGACCATCCAGACCCACCTCCAGCTTTCGGCGGCGGAGGCGCGCCAGCGCGCGATCCAGCTGCTCAAGGACACCGGCATTCCGGCAGCCGAAGAGCGGATTGACCACTTTCCGCACCAGTTCTCCGGCGGCATGCGCCAGCGCGTGGTGATTGCGCTGGCGCTGGCGGCCGAGCCCAAGCTGATCGTCGCCGACGAGCCCACCACCGCGCTGGACGTATCGATCCAGGCGCAGATCATCAGCCTGCTCAAAAACATCTGCCGCACCCGCGGTGCTGCGGTGATGCTGATCACCCATGACATGGGCGTGATCGCAGAGACCTGTGACCGGGTCGCGGTGATGTATGCCGGCCGTGTGGCAGAAATCGGCCCGGTGCATGAGGTGATCAACCACCCGGCGCACCCCTATACCCGGGGCCTGATGGCGTCCATCCCTGATATGGAAGCCGACCGCGAACGCCTCAACCAGATCGACGGCGCCATGCCCCGGCTCAATGCCATTCCCAAGGGCTGCGCATTCAACCCGCGCTGCCCCCAGGTGTTTGACCGCTGCATGGAGCAGCGCCCCGAGCTGATGGCCGCTGGCGCCACCCAGGCCGCCTGCTGGCTGCATGCAGCCGATAACCAGCCCCAAGTGGCTGCCACCGAGGACACGGTATGAGCGAGATGGCAACCATGACGAACAACGATCCAGCGCCGCTGCAGAGTGCACAAGGCCACGCAGGCGCAGGCGACAAGCAGCCGCTGGTGCAGGCCCGCGACCTGGCCAAGACCTTTGATGTGTCCGCACCGTGGCTCAACCGGGTGTTGGAGCGCAAGCCGCGCAGCCTGCTGCGCGCCGTCGATGGCGTGAGCTTTGACATTGAAAAGGGCAAGACCCTGGCCCTGGTGGGCGAGTCCGGCTGCGGCAAGAGCACGGTGGCGCGCCTGCTGGTGGGTTTGTACGGCCCCACGCGTGGCACCTTCACCTTTGATGGCCAGGATGCGCATGCCGCCTTCCGCGACCCGAACGCGCGCGCGATGCGCCGCCGCGTGCAGATGATCTTCCAGGACCCCTATGCCAGCCTGAACCCGCGCTGGTCGGTCGAGCAGATCATCGGCGAGCCGCTCAAGGAGCATGGCCTGATCACCAATACCGAGCAACTCAAGGCCCGTGTGGCCGAGCTGCTGGTGCAGGTGGGCCTGGCGCCGATGGACATGCTCAAGTACCCGCACCAGTTCTCGGGCGGGCAGCGCCAGCGCATCTCCATCGCCCGCGCACTGGCGACCGAGCCGGAGTTTCTGGTCTGCGACGAGCCCACCTCGGCGCTCGACGTCTCGGTGCAGGCCCAGGTGCTCAACATCATGAAGGACCTGCAGAAAAAGCGCGGTCTGACCTATCTGTTCATCTCGCACAACCTGGCCGTGGTGCGCCATGTCAGCGACCAGGTGGGTGTCATGTATTTGGGTAGGCTTGTAGAGCTGGCCGATAAGCAAACCCTGTTTGCCAAGCCGCGCCACCCCTATACGCGCATGCTGCTCGATGCCATCCCGAAGATGCATGACACCGGCAAGGCGCGCACGCCCGTGCAGGGCGAGGTGCCCAATCCGCTGAACCCTCCGACCGGTTGCGCCTTCAACCCGCGCTGCCCGCTGGCCAATGAGCGCTGCCGCAGCGAGCGCCCGCAGCTGATCGATGATGCCGGCGTGAAGGTGGCCTGCCATGCGGTCGAGGAAGGGCGCATTCCGGTGCTGTAAAACACCGGTCTTGCTGTGGGGCACATCCGCTGGCTAAGCCCCTTTGCTATTACAGAAAGTCACACCTACGTCATCTGGCAGACAAACCATAGAGCCCTTTGTTTATACGGAGAGCGCAGAAATGGTTGCATTGTCAGTGCGAGAGGGTGCACGTCAGGTGATGGTATGGGCGGTGTGCGGTGTGACAGCCGCCGTGCTGGTGGCTTGCGGGGGCGGCTCCAGCGACAACGACAGCGAAAAAGACGATGTGCTGACGATCCTGCACATCAACGACCACCACTCCACGTTGGCCAGCAAGACAGCCACCCTGCAATTGCCGGTGGATGGCAAGACCACGGCCGTGACCGTGGACGCCGCAGGTTTCCCGCGCGTGACGGCCGCCATCGACGCGATCGCCGCCCAGTCGACCCATGTGCTGAAACTGCACGCCGGAGATGCGGTGACCGGTACCCTGTACTTCAACCGCGCAGGTGCCGATGGCGAGGCCGACATGGCCATGCTCAACACCGTGTGCTTTGATGCCTAC
Organism: Comamonas sp. SY3; assembly: GCF_041730275.1. Classification (NCBI taxonomy): domain Bacteria; kingdom Pseudomonadati; phylum Pseudomonadota; class Betaproteobacteria; order Burkholderiales; family Comamonadaceae; genus Comamonas; species Comamonas sp. SY3. Next base: position 58,095 of record NZ_JBGTYN010000013.1, read on the forward strand.
ACCCTGGGCAACCACGAATTCGACAAGGGCGATTCGGGCCTCAAGGGCATCCTGGACCGCCTCAAGACGGGCCGATGCGCCACGCCGGTGCTGAGTGCGAACGTGCAGTTTGGCGCCAACTCGGCGCTGAACCCCAGCCGCGCACCGAACGCGGTCTCGCCCTCCACCGTGGTGGAGCGGGGCGGCCAGAAGATCGGTATCGTCGGCCTGACCATTGCGCAAAAGACCAAGGCCTCGTCCAGCCCGGACAAGGACACCTTGTTCGAAGACGAAGCCGTGGCGGCCCAGCGCGAAATCGACAGGCTGCAGGCCCAGGGCGTCAAGCGCATCGTGCTGCTGAGCCACATCGGCTACGACAACGACCGCAGCATCGCCAAAAAGCTGCGTGGTGTGGACGTGATCGTCGGCGGTGACTCGCACACCTTGCTGGGCCCGGACGCGATGAAGACCATCGGCGTGGGCACGCCAGGCGGCGCCTACCCCACCAACACCACCGACCTTGACGGCAAGCCCGTCTGCATCGTGCAGGCCTTGGAGTACTCGCAGGTCGTGGGCGAGCTGAAGGTGAAGTTCGACAAGGACGGCGTGGTCCGCCAGTGCGAAGGCACGCCCCATGTGCTGATCGGCGATGACTTCAAGATCGCCGGCACTGCCGCGACCCAAACCCAGCGCGCGTCCATCATCAGCAGCGTGAATGCCGCCGGCTTCCTGCGCATCACGGCGCCTTCTGCGCAGGCCGCCGCCGTGCTCAAGCCTTTCAGCGACAAGGTCGCCAGCTTCAACGTGACCAAGGTCGCCTATGCACCGCAAGAGCTGTGCTCGCGCCGGGTGCCCGGTGGCGAAGGCAGCTCCGACTACAGCCGCTCCAGCGCGGCCTGCAATGCCGAAGGCAGTGTCAGCCTGCGCGGCGGTGACATCCAGCAGCTGGTGGCCCAGTCCTATCTGGAAGTGGCCAATGCACACTACGGCGGTGCCGACATCTCGCTGCAAAGCGGCGGTGGCGTGCGCATTCCGCTCAATGGTGAAGTGACCGCTGCCAATGCGATCCAGGTGCTGCCGTTTGGCAACATGCTGTTCCGCCTGGATGTCACCGGCACCGAAGTCAAGGGCATGCTCGAAGACGGCCTGGAAGCCGTGTACGGCGCTGGCGGCTCGACCGGTCCTTACCCTTATACCGGTGGCATGCGCTTTGACGTGAATGCCAAGGCCACCTTGGGCAGCCGTGTCTCAGGCATCGAAGTGCGCGACACCACGACCGGCCAATGGGCTGCGCTGGACCCGGGCAAGACCTACCGCCTGTTCGTGCTGAGCTTCAACGCCAACGGCGGTGACGGCTACAAGACCCTGGCCTCGGTGCCTGCGGCGCGCCGCCTCGACATCGGCGTGCTCGATGCCGATGTGTTCTTCAACTACATCGAATCGCAGCCCAAGGACGCCAGCACCGGTTTGCCCGCACTCAAGCGCCTGTCCACCGACCTGTACAGCACCAAGCGCTTTGCCAATGTGCGTTGAATGCTGACGCGGCTGCAAACGCCGCTGCACGCGCCGCATGACAACGGGGCAGCCTTGGCTGCCCCGTTTTTCGTTGCGTCCAGCCGAAAACGCTGTCAGGTATAGCGCTTGGCGTGCAGGTTGTCCTTCATCTGCTGCAGCACAGGCTGCAGTGGCTCGCCAATGCGCAGTGCCACGCTGGTGGCCAGCACATCCAGAATCAGCAGGTGCAGCAGGCGCGAGACCATGGGGCTGTAGCGGTCGTAGCCCTCGGGGTGGTCAGCGGCCAGGTGGATATTGGCCGCACGGGCCAGCGGCGAGCCGCTGGCGGTGATGGCAATCGTCGTGGCGCCATTGCGCTTGGCAATGTCGGTGGCATCCATCAGGTCGCGCGTGCGGCCGGAGTTGGAGATGACGATGGCGCAGTCGCCCGCGCCCAGCATGGTGGCACTCATCACCTGCATATGGCCATCGCTGGTCGCCAGGCTGGTGACACCCAGGCGGAAGAACTTGTGCTGCCCATCCTGCGCGACGATACCGGAGTTGCCCACGCCATAGAACTCGATGCGCTTGCCTGCCTGCCAGGTCGCCACAATGGCGCTGGATGCGGCCTCCAGCGCCGTGGTGCTGGCGGCATTGCGGTAGGCCAGGAAGGCGGCGACCGAGTTGTCAACCACCTTGACCAGCACATCGCTGGTCTTGTCATCAGCATCGACACTGCGGTGGATGAAGGGCACCCCCTCGCTGACGCTGCCGGCCAGCTTGAGCTTGAAATCGGCCAGGCCGTCATAGCCCATGCTGCGGCAAAAGCGCACCACGGTGGGTTTGCTGACATGGGCCAGTTCGGCCAGCTCGCGCACGGGGCGCGAGGCAAAGGCACGCGGATCGGCCAGCACCAGGCGCGCCACGCGCTGCTCGGCCGGTGCCAGCGAGGGAAGGGAGGCGGTGATGCGGTCTAGCATGGCGTTACCTTGAAGCGGGTGAAGCGGTAGTGGGCGGTGGCGGTCAAAACTCTTCCATCCAGCTGTGGCCGTCGCGTGCCACCAGCGCGCTGGCGGCGCCCGGGCCCCAATGGCCGGCCACATAGGGGCGGGGGCCTTCGCCGCGGGCATTGGCCTGTTGCCAGGCCTCCAGAATCGGCTCCACCCATTGCCAGGCGGCCTCTTGCTCGTCGGCGCGCACAAACAGGTTCAGGCGCCCGGCGATCACATCGAGCAGCAGGCGTTCGTAGGCGCCCACGCGCTCGGTGCCAAAGCGCTGGTCAAAGTCCAGGTCCAGCGCGGCGGGCGACAAGGTCTGCACACCACCGGTATCGGCCTGGCTCTGCGCGGCGGCCATCAGCTGCAGGGTCAGCCCATCCTTGGGCTGCAGGTGGATGGTCAGGCGGTTGGCCGCACCCAGCGGCGTGCGGTAGATGGCATGCGGCACCTGGCGGAAATGCACTACGATCGAGGCCTCGCGCCCCGCCAGGCGTTTGCCGGTGCGGATGAAAAACGGCACGCCGGCCCAGCGCCAGTTGCTGATCTCGGTGCGCAGCGCCACAAAGGTTTCGGTCTGGCTATTGGGCGAGACGCCGTCTTCCTGGCGGTAGCCCGGCACCGGCTTGCCGGCAATCTGGCCGGCCGCGTACTGGCCGCGCACCACGTCGCGGCTCACCGTCTCCGGCGTCCAGCGCTTGAGCGATTGCAGCACCTTGAGCTTTTCATTGCGGATCGCATCGGCATCGGCGCTGATGGGCGGCTCCATGCCAATCGCGCACAGCAGCTGCAGCGCATGGTTTTGCACCATGTCGCGCAGCGCGCCGGTGCTTTCGTAGAACTCGCCGCGCTTTTCCACGCCCAGCTGCTCGGCCATCGTGATCTCGATGCTGGCGATGTTCTCGCGCCGCCACAGTGGCTCGAAGATGGCATTGCCAAAGCGCAGCGCCAGCAGGTTCTGTACCGATGGCTTGCCCAGGTAGTGGTCAATGCGGAAGATCTGGGTTTCGGAAAACACCTCGCGCACGGCCGCGTTGATGGCGCGGTTCGAGGGCAGGTCATGGCCCAGCGGCTTTTCCAGCACCACGCGGGTGCGCTCGGTGGCCAGGCCCGCCGCGCCCAGCTGCTCGCAGACCGTGGTGAACAGCGACGGTGCCGTAGCCAGGTACATCACGACGGTGTCGGCATCGCGCGCCTGCAGCAGCTCGCGCAGCGCAGCATAGTCGGCCGGCTGGGACAGGTCCATGCGCAGGTAGTGCAGGTGCTGGGCAAAGCGGGCAAATTCCGCATCGCTGGGCCGCTTGTCGGCTTCGACCTCGGCCAGCCGCTGGGCGATCAGCGCGCGATATTCGTCGTCGCTCATCGCGCCACGGCCTACGCCGATGATGCGCCCGTCGGCAGGCAGGCTGCCATGGCGGAAAGATTGAAACAGCGCGGGCAGCAATTTGCGCCAGGCCAGATCGCCGGTGCCGCCAAATAAAACCAGATCAAAACGCATGAAACTTCCTGAACATCAAGGCAGGGATTAATGTAACTCAGTTTCATGGTGATGGGGGAAGCCGTAGAATGCAGACAGCCTCAAACCGCGCAAAAGTTCGGTTAAGCTTGAGCGCCCCCCGTGTTGGCCGCCGTGCGCAGCAGGGGAGACAAGCACGTCAGACCGGATATTGACCAAGAGCAGACCATGAACCAACTCGATGCACTCAAAGCGCTGACCACGGTGGTGGCAGACACCGGTGACTTTCACCAGCTGGCCCAGTTCCAGCCGCAAGACGCGACGACCAACCCGTCCCTGATCCTCAAGGCCGTGCAGAAGGCCGATTACGCGCCGCTGCTGGCCGAGACCGTGCAAAAGTTCCGCGGCAAGCCGCTGGACGAGGTGATGGACCGCCTGCTGGTGCGCTTTGGCGCCGAGATCCTGTCCATCATTCCGGGCCGTGTGTCCACCGAGGTCGATGCCCGCCTGTCGTTCGACACCGATGCGACGGTGGCCCGTGCCCAGCGCCTCATCGCGCTGTATGAGGCCGAGGGCGTGCACATCGACCGCGTGCTGATCAAGATCGCCTCGACCTGGGAAGGCATCCAGGCCGCCAAGGCGCTGGAGGCGCAGGGCATCCACACCAACCTGACCCTGCTGTTTGCGCAGTGCCAGGCCATTGCCTGCGGCCAGGCCCAGGTGCAGCTGATCTCGCCTTTTGTGGGCCGTATCTATGACTGGTACAAGAAGCAGGCCGGCAGCAACTGGGACGAGGCCGCAATGGCCGGCGCCAACGACCCGGGTGTGAAGTCGGTCAAGGCCATCTTTGACTACTACAAGCATTTCGGCATCCCCACCGAGGTGATGGGCGCGAGCTTCCGCAATATCGGCCAGGTCACTGCGCTGGCCGGCTGCGATCTGCTGACCATCTCGCCCGAGCTGCTGGCCCAGCTGGCCGCGGCCGATGCACCATTGCAGCCCGCGTTGAATGCCGAAGCCGCCAAGGCACTGTCGCTGGAGCGCGTGCAGTACGACGAAGCGGGCTTTCGCTTTGCACTGAACGAAGACGCGATGGCCACCGAAAAGCTGGCCGAAGGCATCCGCGCCTTTGTGGCCGATGCCATCAAGCTCGACAAGTTGTTGCAATCCGCCTGAGCTGGCCGCTGCCGGCGAGGTCTGGCAGCGCTGGTGAGCAATTTACACTGCCCGTATGAACCGAGAATGTGCGACACAGCGCAAGCGCTGCGATGAAACGCCCGCATGGCAAGAACTGCAAAAGTACTACGACGCTGAGGGCCGGGGCCTGGATCTGCGCGCAGCCTTTGCCGGTGACGCAACGCGCCTGGACGCGTTCAGCCAGCAGGCGCCCCATCTGTTTGCCGACCTGTCCAAGAACCTGATCGACCACCCAAGCCAGCAGATCTTGCTGCAGCTGGCCCGCGAATGCGGCCTGGCGCAGGCACGCGATGCGATGTTTGCCGGCGCGCAGGTCAATGGCTCCGAAGGCCGGGCGGCCATGCACTGGCTGCTGCGCCAGCCCGCCGAGGGCCTGGAGGACTGGTTGCCAGATAGCCCCGCTTTCGTGCGCGAGGCCCTGGTGGATGTGCACGACAGCCTGGCCCAGATGCTGGCGCTGGCCGAGCAGGTGCGCGCCAATCCGCAGATCACCGACATCGTCAACATCGGCATTGGCGGCTCCGACCTGGGCCCGGCCATGGTGGTCAATGCGCTGGAGGACTGGCGCATTGCCGGCAAGCGCTTCCACTTTGTGTCGAACGTGGACGGGCATGAGCTGGGCCATGTGCTGGCGCAGACCCGGCCTGAGAGCACCTTGTTCCTGGTCGCGTCCAAGTCGTTCACGACGTTGGAGACCATGGTCAACGCCCATTCGGCGCGCGACTGGTTCATCGCGCAAGGCGGCAGCGAGGACCGCAGCGCCGCGCTGTCGATCTCCAGGCATTTCTGGGCGCTGACCACCAATACCGAGGCGGCTGCAGCCTTTGGCATCGACACCACCCTGGGCTTCTGGGACTGGGTCGGCGGCCGCTACTCGCTGTGGTCGGTGATCGGCCTGCCGATTGCGATTGCGGTGGGGGCCGAGTCCTTCCGGGCAATGCTGCAAGGCGCGCATGACATGGATGTGCACTTCAAGACCGCGCCGCTGGCGCAGAACCTGCCGGTGCGCCTGGGCCTGCTCGACGTCTGGTACCGCAACTTCCACGGCTTTGCGACGCGCTGTGTCGCGCCCTACAGCCATGGCCTGCGCCGGCTGTCGGCCTACCTGCAGCAGCTGGAGATGGAGAGCAACGGCAAGGGCCGGGATGTGCAGAACCAGCCGCTGCCCTATGCCACGTCGCCGGTGGTCTGGGGCGAGCCGGGTACCAATGGCCAGCATGCCTTTTTCCAGATGATCCACCAGGGCCGCGATGTGATCCCGGTGGAGTTCATCGCCGCACGCGAGGGCGGCAAGAACCTCGCCAGCCACCAGAACAACCTGGTCATCAATGCCATTGCGCAGGCGCAGGCGCTGCTGGTGGGCCGCACCGAAGAGCAGGGCCCCAAGTACTGCCCGGGCAACCGGCCCAGCACGTTCTTGCTGATGGACAAGCTCACCCCCACCTCGCTGGGCGCGCTGATCGCGCTGTATGAGCACCGCGTGTTCGTCAGCGGTGCGCTCTGGGGCATCAACAGCTTTGACCAGTGGGGCGTGGAGCTGGGCAAGCAACTGGCCAAGGACCTGTTTGCGCGCCGCGACCAGGGCGACTGGCAGAGCGTGGACCCTTCGACCGTGGCGCTGGTGAGCCGGCTGGCTCCCTGAGGCCGCTCGCCAGGCACTGCCGTCTGCTGCTACCGCAGATACGGCAGTGCAGCACGGTGTTTCCAAAACAGCAACACATGCTTCGGAATCCGCGCTAGGGATTGGCGCGACTCTCTGGAATACTTGGAGGCTGGATGCGCTGGCGCAAAGCCAGTGCATCCAGTTTGCTCTCAAGCGCGCATGCGCAGCGCACCAAGACCAGCGCAACCACAAAGCTGGTGGAGCAGCTTCGGCCCCACGCCTGGCTGCCAATTCATCATTTCCAAGGAGTACACAATGACATTCAGCATCAAGATGCTTGCTGCAGCGGTGGCTTTTGCCGCAGGCGGCGCGGCGTTTGCGCAAAGCACCTTCGACAAGATCAACAGCAGCGGCAAGGTGGTGGTAGGCGTGCGCGAAAGCTCGGCCCCGATGGCTTACGCCATCGGCTCCAACCAGACCTTCGGCGGCTACCACGTCGAGCTGTGCGAGCGCGTGCTCAAGGACATCGCGCCCAAGGCCAAGATCGAATACATGGCGCTGACGGCCCAGAACACGATGCCACTGGTGCAAAACGGCACCGTGGACATCGGCTGCGGCCCCACCACCAACAACCTCAGCCGCCAAAAGCAGGTGGCCTTTGCGGTGACCACCTATGTGAGCCAGGTGCGCGCAGCGGTGCGTGCCGATTCCAACATCACCAGCGTCAAGCAGCTCGATGGCAAGACGGTGGCCGCATCGGCCGGTACCACCGCCGTGCAGCTGCTGCGCAAGTTTGCCAAGGACAACAGCATCAACCTGCCCACCACCCTGGGCAAGGACCACTTCGAGAGCTTCATGCTGCTGGAATCGGGCCGTGCCGATGCCTTTGTGCTGGATGACAACCTGCTGGCCGGCGTGATTGCCAACTCGGCCAATCCGGCGGGCTACAAGATTGTCGGCGAGGCGCTGGGATCGGAGCCGATTGCGCTGCTGTTCCGCAAGGACGACCCCGCCTTCAAGAAGGCCGTGGACGACAGCCTGACCAAGATGATGAAGTCCGGCGAGCTGGCCAAGGTCTATGACAAGTGGTTCATGCAACCGATCCCGCCCAAGGGCCAGGCACTGAACCTGCCGATGAGCGATACGCTGAAGAAGCTGCTGCAAGAGCCTAACGACAAGCCCCTGGAAGCCTACGCGGACCAGTAAGCGACGCGCTTGCACCTTGCATCCACCCAGCCCCGGCTGGGTTTTTTTATGCCTGCAGGCCGCGTACAACGGCCATGCAGGGGCGCAGCCAGCATCGCATCGCGCATCGCAGCCACCGCTTCGGCCATGTTGTGCGTAATTGGAATAATGTGCCGCGCTATTGTCGTTTGACCTGGCACAACGCTCTGCCTAGCATGACGCGCAGTGCTGACCTGGTGCGCCCGCTGTCTGTAGTGGCTGGCACCAGGCCCGTTTCCCCGTTTTATTAGCTATTGATCTGGTACCCACGATGACCCAATTTGTGCACCCCGATGAGGTTCGTTCGCGCTTCTCCCGCGCCATGTCCGATATGTACCGCGACGAAGTGCCGCAATACGGCAACCTGATGGCCCTGGTGGCCCAGGTCAATGGCGAAGTGCTGAAGGCCCAGCCCGCGCTGGCGCAGGCGATGGCGCAGGCCGACGAGCTGGACCGCCTGGATGTGGAGCGCCATGGTGCGATCCGCGTGGGCACCAAGGAGGAGCTGTCCACCCTGCGGCGCCTGTTTGCCGTGATGGGCATGGAAGCCGTGGGCTACTACGACCTGTCGGTGGCCGGCGTGCCGGTGCACTCCACTGCGTTCCGCCCTGTGCTGGGCAGCTCGCTCAACCGCAACCCGTTCCGCGTGTTCACGTCGCTGCTGCGCCTGGATCTGCTGGCCGATGCAGCGTTGCGGCAGGAGGCTGCCGCCATCCTCGCCCGCCGCCAGATCTTTACCGAGCGCGCGCTGGCGCTGATCGCCCAGTGCGAAGCCGCCGGCGGCCTGACCGATGCAGAGGCTGATGAGTTTGTGCGCGAAGCGCTGGAGACCTTCCGCTGGCACAGCGAGGCGACCGTGGACGCTGCCACCTATGACAAGCTGCACAAGGCACACCGCCTGGTGGCCGATGTGGTCTGCTTCAAGGGCCCGCATATCAACCACCTGACGCCGCGCACCCTCGATATCGATGCTGCCCAGCAGCGCATGCCCGCCCATGGCATGGATGCCAAGGATGTGGTCGAAGGCCCACCCCGCCGCGCCTGCCCGATCCTGCTGCGCCAGACCAGCTTCAAGGCGCTGCAGGAGCGCGTGAACTTCCCCGGCAGCGATGACCAGGGCACGCACACCGCCCGTTTTGGCGAGATCGAGCAGCGCGGCGTGGCGCTGACCCGCAAGGGCCGTGCGTTGTACGACAGCCTGCTGGCCAATGTGCGCAGCATGGGCAATGCCGGCAGCGCCAGCGCCAACTACCAGGACCGCCTGGAGTCGTCGTTCGCGGCCTTCCCCGACAGCCATGACGCCATGCGCCAGCAGGGCCTGGCCTTCTACCGCTATGTGCTGCAGCAGCCCGTAGGCGATGCATCGGCTGATATCGAGACCTTGATTGCCGATGGTGTGGTGCGCGCCGAGCCGATCGTGTACGAGGACTTTCTGCCGGTGAGCGCGGCCGGTATCTTCCAGTCCAACCTGGGCGGTGAAGAGCAAAAGCACTATGAAGCCAACCAGGCGCAGCAGGCGTTCGAGGCCGACCTGGGCGCCCAGGTGCATGACGAGATCGCGCTGTACCAGGCGATGCAGGATGCGTCGTTGCAAGCAGTGCGTGAGGCCCTGGCGCAAGCCGCTGTGGCAGAAAGCGTGGCCTGAGCGATGGCCGCCTCTGATCTGGACAACCGCGAGTTGCTGGGCGCGCTGCACGCCATTGTGGGCGAAGCCGGGGTGCTGCAAGGCGCCGACATGGCCGCCTACGAAGAAGGCGCGCGCTACGGCCAGGGCCGTGCGCGCCTGGTGGTGCGCCCTGCCGATGTGGCGCAGGTGCAGGCGGTGGTGCGGCTCTGCGCCGAACGCGGCCTTGCGCTGCTGCCCCAAGGCGCCAACACCGGCATGGTGGGCGCCAGCACGCCGGACATGAGCGGCACCCAGCTGGTGCTGAGCCTGTCGCGCCTGCGCAGCCGCTGCGAGGTGGATGTGGCCAACCGCAGCGTGGTGGTGGACGCTGGCGTGACCCTGCAGGAGCTCAATGACCAGCTCGAACCCCATGGCCTGTGGTTCCCGATCGATCTGGGGGCCAACCCCTCGATCGGCGGCATGGTGGCCACCAACACCGGTGGCACGCGCCTGATCCGCTACGGCGATGTGCGCTCCAACCTGATGGCGCTGCAAGTGGTGCTGATGGACCCGCCCGGCGAGGTGGTGGAGCTGGGCCGCGCGCTGCGCAAGAACAATACCGGGGTGGACTGGAAGCAGTTGTTTGTCGGCGGCTCCGGCGCAGGCGCCATCGTGACGCAGGCCACCATCCAGGTGCATGCCCGCCCGGCGCAACGCGCCACGGCGCTGGTGGTGCCAGCCTCGGACGAGGCGGTGATGGCGCTGCTGCAGGCCTTTGAGCGCGACCTGGGTGACTGGCTGGCCGCGTTCGAAGGCATCTCGGGCAATGCGATGCAGGCGGCCATTGACCATGTGCCCAACCTGCGCAACCCCTTTGCACCGGATGATGCGCCTGCGTTCGCCATCCTGGTCGAGCTGGAAGCGAATGCCTCGCCCAAGTACAGCCAGCTGGATCTGCAAGAAGCACTCAACAGCTTCCTGGAAGACCAGTTTGAGTCGACCATCGTCAACGCGGCCTTGGGCAATGCCACCGAGCTGTGGCACCTGCGCCATAGCATCAGCGAAGGCGCGCGTGCGCTGGGCAAGCCCATTGCGTTTGATGTGTCGGTGCCGCGCTCGCGCATCATGGAGTTCTGCCGCAAAGGACGCGAGCTGGTGGCACGCGACTACCCCTTCCTCACGGTGGTGGACTTTGGCCATATCGCCGACGGCGGTGTGCACTTCAACGTCATCTGGCGCAAGGATGCGCCCGAGCAGTACGACCCGGCCGTGGTGCAGCGCCTGCGCGATGCCATCTACGGCATGGTGGTGCAGGACTTTGGCGGCAGCTACAGCGCCGAGCATGGCGTGGGCCCGCACAACCTGACCTACTACCAGCGCTTTACGCCGCCGCTGCTGCAGCAATGGGCCGATGGCTGGCGCGACCGGCTCGATCCCCGGCACCTGTGCGGCATCGTGGATCTGGGCACTGCTAAAAACTGAGACCCTGGCCATGCCCGCGTTGGCAGGCATGGCCCATAACCACCACCAGAGACAAACCAGCGAGATAAGGCCATGTCCTTTTTTCAATTCACTCCCGCCTTTGCCAACCCCCAGGGCTCGCCCATACGCGAGCTGTTCCCCTACCTGAGCCGGCCGGGCATGATCTCGCTGGCGGGCGGCTACCCCTCGCCCAGCCTGTTCGACCAGGAAGGCCTGGCCGCTGCCGCCGCGCAGGCGATGACCACGGGCGCCACGGCGCTGCAGTATGGAGCCACCGAAGGCTCGCCCGCATTGCGCGAGCAGCTGGCCGCGCAGTGCCAGGCCCGGGGTATCCGCTGCAGCGCTGGCGACGTGCTGGTGACGACCGGCTCACAGCAGGGCTTTGACCTGCTGCTGCGCGTGCTGATCCAGCCCGGTGATGCCGTCTGTGTAGAGACCCCTGCTTATCCCGCAACCATTGCGGCGCTGCGCCAGGCGGGCGCCAAGATCCTGAGTACGCCGGTGGATGGCGATGGCCTGGATGTGGAGGCGCTGGCCACCATGCTGGCGGCGCTGCCGGTGGCTGAGCGCCCCAAGCTGCTCTACACCGTGCCCAACTTCTCCAACCCCTGCGGCACCTTGCTGGTGCAGCAGCGCCGCGAGCGCCTGGTGCAGCTGGCGCTGCAGTATGGCTTTGTCGTCGTTGAAGACGATCCCTATGGCGAGCTGGCCTTCACCGATGCCCGCCCCGCACCGGTCTATGCCGCAGCCCAGCAGCGCGTGGGCGAGGGTGAGAACCCCGTGGTCTACCTGTCGAGCCTGTCCAAGACCGTGGCCCCCGGCCTGCGCGTGGGCTGGATGGTGGCCGACCCGGCCGTGCTGCGCCGCTGCACCGTGGCCAAGCAGACCAATGACCTGTGCACCTCCCCACTGGCGCAAGCCGTGGCCGCCAGCTACCTGCAGTCGGGCCGCTATGGCCAGGCGGTGGCCAAGGCCTGTGCCGAGTACCAGCGCCGCATGCTGGCTCTCACCCAGGGCCTGAAGGCGCGTTTGGGCGAACTGGTGCAGTTTGTGCAGCCCGCTGGCGGCATGTTTGTCTGGATGACCTTTGATGCCCGCATTGATCCGCAAAAGCTGTTTGATGCCGCAGTGGCGGCCCATGTGATCTTTGTGCCGGGCAAGGCCTTCTATGCCGACAATGCGAACCTGCATTCGATGCGGCTGTCGTTTGCGGCGCCCGATGTGGCCCAGATTGAGCAGGCGGTCGATAGGCTGACAGAAGCGTTTCATAAAGCCAGTTAAGCGCTATCCAAGCCATAGCAACCTAGCCCGTCGGTGCACAAGCCGGCGGGCTTTTTTCTTGCTCGGCTGGGTGGGGTACTGCCGCCATTTACGCGGTATTGCCGCTTCTGCCAGTTGTTGCTTGGGTAGGTTGTTGTTATTTGTGGAGATTTTTGCAAACCAGCCGAACACAATGGGTCTGTCCTGAACGCGATGCCGTGCAGGATCTCAGGTTCAACCGGAGAAGCCCGAGGGGCGCGGTCCGTTGGCGCGGCGCTCCCCCTGGGCTGCACTCCGATCTTCTGGAGAAACCCATGGCTGCTGCACCCTTCTCACGTCGCTGGCTGATCGCCGCTGCCGGCTTGCTGGCCTGTTCGGCCCATTCCGCCTACCCGGACAAACCCATCAAGATCATTGTGCCCAGCGTGGCTGGCAGCAGCCCTGATGTGCTGGTGCGCCTGGTCGGCCATGCGCTGGCGCTGCAGCTGGGCAAGCCGGTCGTCATCGAGAACCGGGGTGGGGCGGGCGGCAACATCGGCATGCAAGCCTTGATGGCCGCGGCGCCCGATGGTTATACCCTGGGCTATGGCAACAACGCCACGTTGACGACCAACGAGTTTCTGTTCAGCAAACTGCCCTATGACCCGCGCAGTTTGTTGCCGGTGGGCGGTATAGCGACGACCAGCAGCTTCTTGCTGGTCAACCCCGAGGTACCCGTCCATTCGGTGGAAGAATTGGTCACCTATATCCGCAGCTCGGATGCGCCGGTGCACTATGGATCGGGCGGCATTGGAACCACCAGCCACCTGGGCGCGGAGTTGTTCAAGACCAGGATGGGGCTGTCGTCGGCGGTACACGTTCCCTACAAGGGTTCCCCGCAGGCGCTGAACGATCTGGTCACTGGCAGCTTGCAGTTCTATTTTGAAAACATCGTCACTGCCGCGCCGCAACTGAAAGCGGGCAAGGTGCGCGCCTTGGCCGTGACCAGCGCCCAGCGTTCGCCCCAATACCCGGAGATACCGACCATGCAGGAGGCGGGCGTGCAGGGCTTTGTGATGAACGCCTGGGGTGGTCTGCTGGTGCCGCCCGGTACAGCACGCGATGTGCTGATGCGCCTGAACACGGCCTTGAACCAGGGGCTGCGCTCGCCTGACATCCTGGCGCAACTGGAGAAAATGGCCTATATACCGCTGGCGGGCACGCCTGAGGATTTCAAAGCGCTTGCCGATTCGGAGCGTGTGCATTGGGGAGCCGTCGTGAAAGCCAGTGGGGCCCGGGTCGAATGAGCGCGCGGGCGCATCGCAGCGCATGGACGCAGCGCGTTTATCCATCCTTTTGGGGAGGTCCACCTGGTGAAGACAGAGACCTTTGATGTGCTGATTCAAGGCGGTGAGGTGATCGATGGCACCAGGCGCCCCCGCTACCGCGCCGATGTCGGCATTAGCGCTACCCGGATCGTCGCCTTGGGCGACCTGGCTGGCGCGGTGGCAGACCGCGTGGTCGATGCCAGCGGCAAGATCGTCGCGCCCGGATTTATCGATGCGCACTGGCATGATGACCAGGCGCTGCTGCTGCAGCCGCAGATGCCGTTCAAGCTCTCGCAGGGCGTGACGGCGGTGGTCACCGGTAACTGCGGCATCAGCGCGGCGCCGCTCCATCCCGGCACGCCGGTGCCCGCACCGCTGAATCTGCTCAGCGATGCCGCCACGCGCTTTGCCAGCTTCGGGGCCTATCTGCAAGCGCTGCGCGCCGCACCGCCGGCGGTGCATGTGATTCCGCTGGTGGGGCATACCACCTTGCGGGTCGTGGCGATGGCCGATCTGAGCCGGGCCGCCAACCCGGACGAGATCGCCCAGATGCAGGCCTTGCTGCGCGAAGCCCTGGAGGCCGGGGCCGTCGGGCTGTCTTCCGGTACTTACTACCCCCCGGCAGCAGCGGCCAGCACCCAGGAGCTGTGCCGGGTGGCCCAGCCGCTCGCTCAATACGGTGCGCTGTATGTGAGCCATCTGCGCAACGAGGGAGCGCACAGCCAGGAAGCCATCGACGAGACCTTGCAGATCGGCTTGTTTGCGCGGTCAGCAGTGCTCATCTCCCACCACAAGCTGCAAGGTCCGGCGAACTGGGGGAGGTCGGTACAAACCTTGCCGCAGATCGCCGCAGCGATGCAGCACCAATGTGTGTCACTCGACTGCTATCCCTACCATGCCAGCTCCACCATCCTGCACCTGGGAGAGGAGCGCCTGGCGGGCAAAATCGTCATTGCCGACAGCAAGTCCCATCCGGAGCTGCAGGGCCAGGAGCTGGGCGAGATTGCCCGGCGCTGGCAGGTCTCGCGCGCCGAGGCCTCAGCGCGTCTGCAGCCGGCCAGCGCCATCTATTTCAATATGGAGGAAAGCGATGTGCGGCGCATCCTGGCCTTTGGCCCGACGATGATTGGTTCTGATGGCGTCCCCTCCAACGAACGCCCGCATCCGCGCCTTTGGGGCACCTTTCCCCGCGTGCTGGGCCACTACAGCCGTGAGCTTGGTCTGTTCCCGCTGGAGACCGCTGTCTGGAAAATGACCGGTCTCACCGCCCAGGTCTTCGGCATCGACAGGCGTGGCGTTCTGGCCGAAGGCCACTATGCCGATCTGTGCATATTTGACCCGCAGACCGTGCGCGATACTGCCACCTTTGACGACCCCCAGCAGCCCGCTACGGGCATCGACTGCGTCATCGTCAATGGAGAAATGGCCTACGCGCAGGGGGCGTACCTGGGTAGCCGGACCGGTACGGTGCTGCGGCGCACGGTACCTGCCACCAGCAGCCCGGGATGGCAGGTGCCACCTGAACCATGAGGCAGTGGGCAGCCGGTGCCGCGTTCATCGAATTTACCGTCAGCCACCACCGCAAGCCGTGGTGCACCAGTGAAGCGCGTCCGCATCCCAAGTCAGGATGCGGGCTCTTCTGCAGCCAAAAACGCGTCGGTGCTGCCGCTGGTCCATCCGCCCAGGCCTGCGCCATGGCCAGCCATCAGAAGTCGTAGCGCATCCCCACATTCACGCTGCGCGGTGCGCCCCAGGTGTAGTACAAGCCAATGGCGCTGAAATTGTTCACGCCGGCTTTGTAGTGCTTGTCCAATGCATTGTTGATGTTCAGGCTGAAGGACAGCTGCTTGTCGACCTGGTAGCGGGCCATCAGGTCCAGCAGCGCGTAGCTGCCTTGCGCCAGGGTGGCGGCGCTGTTGCTCACCGAGGTCTTGTCCTGCCAGCGGGTCGAGGCGCCGACGGTCAGACCGCGCAGGGCGCCTCCGTCAAAGCGGTAGGTGCTGCCCAGCTTGAACTGGTACTCGGGGTACTGGCTGGTGTTGCTCAGCGAGCTGTTCTGCCGCACCAGGCTGCCTTGGGCCTGCCAGCCCCTTGCCAACTCGCCCGACAGCTCCAGCTCCCAGCCGTGGCGGGTGGCAGAGGCGACGGAGCGGTAGGCGGTATCGCCGCCAGGGGTGAGGCCGCCCGTCTCCTCGGCGGTGTTCTTGGTCTTGATCCAGTAGTGGCTGATGCTGGCGTTCAGGCGCTTGTCCAAGAACTCGCCCTTGATGCCGATTTCATAGGTGTTGCCTTCTTCGGGCTTGAGGGTGCGGCCCTGCTCATCCTGCGAGGTTTGCGGCTGGAAGATGCTGGCGTAGCTGGCGTAGGCGGACATGTTGGGGTGGAAGTCATAGACCAGACCGGCGTAGGGCGTGTAGACCGCGCTCTCGTTCATGTCGTAGTTCCACCAGTAGGGGGTGGTGTCGCGCTCTTCGAACTTGGTCACGCGCAAGCCGGCAATCAGCTGCAGCGGATCGCTGAGTTGAAAGCGGCCTGCCGCATAGGCATAGCGCTGCTTTTGGCTGAAGCGGTTATCGCCATAGATCCAGCTGCTGGTGTCGGGCTCGGGCAGGTAGGCGCCGCCCTGGTCGTAGCTGGTGCCCAGGCCAGCGAGCGGTAGCAGGGCCTGCGCGTTCAGCGGCAGTTTGACGCTGCTCTGGAAGCGCGAGATACCGATGCCGGCGAGCAGCTCATGCTCGCGTCCCAGCAGGCTGAAAGGGCCCTTGATGTCCAGGTTCACGGTCCAGTTGTTGTTGCGCATGTCGGTCCAGCGGCCGTAGTTGACCCGGTCCTGGTCGTAGAGGTAGCCGGCAAACATGTCGTCCATGCGCACCTGCTGGTGCGAGAACTTGAGGCTGCTCGTCCAGCCATTGCCCATGCGCTGCTCCAGGCTGCCGAAGAGGGTGGTCGCGTTCTGGTCATAGCCGCCCCATGGCGCGCCGGTGTTGAACGAACGCGGCCGGTCGGGCGTTTGGACACCCGCACGGGTATAGCCCTGGATGGGTTGGGTGGTGCCGATGCCATTGGCCGCACGCTG
This sequence comes from Comamonas sp. SY3, assembly GCF_041730275.1. Lineage (NCBI taxonomy): Bacteria > Pseudomonadati > Pseudomonadota > Betaproteobacteria > Burkholderiales > Comamonadaceae > Comamonas > Comamonas sp. SY3. Next base: position 74,774 of record NZ_JBGTYN010000013.1, read on the forward strand.
GCGGTAGGTGAAGCCGACATTCAGCAAGGTGTCCGGGCTCAGATCGGCCTCCAGCGTGCCGAACAGCATCTTGCCTCTGCTGTCTTCATGGTCGCGAAAGCTGCCGGCATCGGTGGCCGATGCCACCAGGCGGCCGCGCAGGGTGCCCGCTTCATTGAGCGGCCCGCCAATATCGGCCTGTGCGCGGTAGCTGTCCCAGCTGCCGGCGCTGGCCTGTACGCTGGCCTGGAAGCTCCGGGTGGGGCGCTTGCGAACCATGTTGACGGTGGCGCCGTACTCACCCTTGCCTACCACCAGGCCCGACGAGCCCTTGAGCACATCGATGTGGTCGATCTCGGCCATGTCGTCGAGCGAGAACAAGGTGCTGGTCAGGTAGTACCAGCCGCTGCGCACCTGGCTCATGCCATCGGTCTGCAGATTGACCGAGGTGCCACGCGCCTGGAAATCGGTGGCATTGCCTTGGCGGTAGGTGCCGATGCCCGGGGTCTGTTCCATCACATCGGTCAAGGTGTCGAGCTTGAAGTCATCCATGCGCTGGCGCGTCATCACGCTGACGGATTGCGGGGTTTCGCGCAGGCTCAGGTTCAAGCCGGTGGCCGTGGCGCTGGGGCCGCGCTGCGTATAGCTGCCGGTGCCTTCGGTGGCGCCGTCGCGCTGGGCACCCGCTGTCACGGTGACGGTGGCCAGGGTCGCACCTTCCTCGCCCACCGATGCGGCCTTGATGACCACGGCCTGGCCCTCCACCGTGGCCACCAGGCCGGTGCCGGCCAGCAGGCGGTCCAGCGCCTGGTTGGGTGTCAACGTGCCGACGATGGCGGGGGCCTGCTTGCCGGCGACCAGGGATTGCTGGGCTATCAGCTGGATGCGCGTTTGCCGCGCCCAGTCATTGAGCGCCTCGGCCAGCGGCTGGGCCTGGATGCGGAAGGCCAGCGGCGCCGCCGGCAGTGCGGCGCTTTGCGCATGGGCGGCCACCGAGCCCAGAGCCAGGGCAATGGCCAATGCCAGTGGAGCGGGACGCAAAAGGGGGTACGACATGGAGGTCCTCAAGTAGTCAATGCAAATGATTCCTACTGAGGTAGACGCACGGGATGCGAGAAATACGGTAGTGGCAGCGAAAATTTATTAAAAAATGTCTGCAGCGTGGCGAGCTCAACGCAGCGCGCCTATTTCCAGTCCGCCCGCCACGGGCTGAAGCCGCACCGGCAGTGCATGGGGCAGCAGCTTGCGCAGGGTCGGTGTGTCGCTGGGGTCAAAGGTGCCGCTCAGGCGCAGCGCGGCCACCGCCGGATCGTTGATCGTGAGGCCGGTGCTGCCATAGCGCTCAAACTCCGCCAGTGCCTGCGCGAGCGGCGTGTTGACAAAGCTGATGCGGTGCTCGCGCCAGGCGGCAATGCCTTCGGCGGCGACGGGTTGCAGCGAGCCCAGGCGGCCCTGGCCGTCAGCGTTGATCTGCTGACCAGCGCCCAGGGTCTGGGCGCCGGCGATCTGTGCGAGCGCGGGGCCGGGCGCGCCATCGCGGCGTACCACGCGGACCTGGCCTTCTTCCACCGCCACGCGCACGCCGTCGCTGCCGGCCAGCCCCGGCGTGTAGCGTACCGAGAACCGCGTGCCCACCACGGTGATGCCGACCGGGCCGCTCAGCACATGGAAGGGGCGCTGCGCACTGGCCTGCACGCTGAACACCGCCTGGCCCTCGTGCAGCAGCACTTCGCGGCGGTCACGGTAATAGACGACCTCCAGCCGGGTGGCGGCGTCCAGGCGCAGCTGGCTGCCATCGGGCAGCTGCACTTCCAGCTGCTGGCCGCGCTGCGAGGCATAGGCCTGCCGGAACACAGGTTGTGCCTTCCAATGCTGCCAGGCCAGCAGGCCTGTGCCGCTGGTCACGACGACCGCAGCGGCCATCCCCAGCGAGGGCAGCAGCCAGCGGCGGCGCAGGCCTGTGATGGCTCCCGCAGGCGCTGCAGGTGCGGTGGCCGCGCGCGGCGGCGTCTGTTGGGCAGCGCTCAGCTGCGCCTTGTCATGCGCCAGGTTGCGGCGCAACTGGGCGATGGCGTCGGCGGGCATGGCATCGATGGCGCTCCAGTGCTGCTCCCACTGTGCATAGGCGCTGCTGTGCGTGGCGTCGGCCTGCAGCCACTGCTGGAAGGCCTGCTCGTCCGCCGCGCCCCAGCCCGCGCGCTGGCGCCGGACAAACCAGTCCAGCACCTGCTGGCGCAGGCCGGCGGTGTCGTCTGGTGGCAGGGGCGGTGCGTTCATCTCGTGGTCAATGCTGGATTCTGGGGGACAGTCTGGACCGCTCATGGCAGCGCGCGTTTGCTGCGGGGCCGCCGATGCGTGGCAGGCGGTGCCACACCATCGAGCCGGTCCTGGCAACGCCAGCAGGCCTGCATCGCGATCTGCAACTGCATCTCGACGGTGCGCGGGGAGATGCCCATCTGCTCTGCGATCTGGGCATAGCTCAGGCCGTCGAATTTGTAGAGCATAAAGGCTTCGCGGCAGCGCGGAGGCAATTGGTCGATGGTCGCAACCAGCGCCGCCAGGCCTTCGCGGGAGGCCAGGATGGTCTCGGGCTCCAGACTGCGCGGGCCCGGCAGGTGCTCCAGTGCGGGTTCATCGCCTGCCGATGGGGGTGCCGTCTCCAGCTCCGCCCGAATGCTGCTGCGCCGGTGCTGGTCGATCACCAGATTGCGCGCGGTGCGGTAGAGCAGCGCGCGGGGGTCTTGCACGGCCTGCCCGGTCTGCTGGGCCGCCAGCACGCGGGCATAGCTCTCCTGGGCCAGATCGGCTGCCGTATCACGGTCATGCACGGATCGGGACAGAAAGTTCAGCAGTTCGCGGTAGTAGCGCTCAAACACCAGGTAGCCAAAAAGAGAGAGGGGGTCTTCGCAACCGGTGGAGGCTGTCGTTGCATTGGGGAACGCAAGCCTGCTACACACGCAAATGGGAATTGTTATCATTATCGCTGATTGTGCGGCCACAGTGGGCAATGCCGTTGATGGGTCCATGCTGTGGCCCGCCGTCCTGGGCCAGGCATTGAATGCCATCGCGCCTGCAATCAGCGTCGGCGCGCGCGAACCGCGGCCTGGCCGATGCCAGCCCAGCAGGCGTGGCTTTCTGGCGCGTGACCGCTGGCGCGAAATCTCCTCACGCCTCCACCGCATGCGGCCTGCGACGCCAGCGAGGGCGGTTTCCTCCATCCCTTTGGATGGCCCGGAAACCGCATCTCCGACGCGTGCCGGGTCGCCGTCTCGCACAGGGTTATGCCTATCCACTGATTGTCATAGCCTAGTGTTTTTACCAGTGCGTAAAATTTTATTCGGGCATTTAATAGTTCATAAGCGCTGCGAACACAGTGGCGCAGGACAGATAAAACACCCACGATGAGGGCCTGATGAACCCTCCCTGGTTGGTGCAGCTTTGGCGGTGAATGGGTTGCGCAGCAATGCCATTTGCCGGACCCGTAGTAGATGCAGTGGCGCGGTCGCAGGCGGCATGGTGATGGAGCCGCCCGCACTCGCGCTGGTAACCCAGTCGAGGAGGATGAGCCATGAATGGACCCACGGGATGCGGTGTGCGCGCAGCACGGCTTGGCGCGGACCAATACGCTGAAAATTTCTCGGATGCGCATCCGCCGCTGACATGGGCGCAGGCATCGATCGAAGCCGAGCGCTGTTATTACTGCTACGACGCGCCCTGCGCGACGGCCTGCCCGACCAGCATCGATGTCCCCAGCTTCATTGCCCGCATTGCGCAGGACAACATCCGGGGCGCGGCCAAGACCATTCTCGAATCGAACCCGCTGGGCGGCATGTGTGCCAGGGTGTGCCCGACCGAGGTGCTCTGCGAGCAGGCCTGCGTGCGCAACACCAACGAGGACAAGCCGGTGGAAATCGGCGCGCTGCAGCGCTATGCCACCGACCGCTTCATGGCCGCAGGCGGCGCGCCGCTGTTCAAGCGCGCCGAGCCGACGGGCAAGAAAGTGGCGGTTGTCGGTGCAGGCCCGGCCGGGCTGGCCTGTGCCCATCTGCTGGCCTTGCAGGGCCATGATGTCAGCCTGCTCGATGCCAAACCCAAACTGGGCGGTCTGAACGAGTACGGCCTGGCCAGCTACAAGACCACCGACGATTTTGCGCAGAAGGAAATCGACTGGCTGCTGTCGGTGGGTGGCATTGCCCCGCGCAACAACCAGCGCCTGGGCCGCGACTTCACCATCGACAGCCTGCTGGCCAGCCATGATGCGGTGTTTCTGGGCCTGGGCCTGGCCGGAGTCAATGACCTGGGCATTGCCGAGCCCAGCGCGCAGGGCCTGCGCAATGCGGTCGATTTCATCGCCGATATCCGCCAGGCTTCGGACAAATCCACGGTACCGGTCGGCCGGCGCGTGGTCGTGATCGGCGGCGGCATGACGGCCGTCGATGCTGCCGTGCAGGCGCGCTTGCTGGGCGCTGAAGAGGTCAGTATCGTGTACCGGCGTGGGCAGGATGCGATGTCGGCTTCCACGGTGGAGCAGCAATGGGCGCAGACCCATGGTGTGACGATCCGGCTGTGGGCGGCGCCGCAGGAGGTGCTGGTGGAGAACGGGTCGGTCACCGGCATCCGCCTGGCCAGCACCCAGCAGGTGGATGGCAAGCTGCAGACCACCGGCGAGACCACGGTGCTGGCGGCCGACATGGTGCTCAAGGCCATCGGTCAGAGCTACATCGCCGAGCCAGCCGGTGCGCGCATTGCCCTGAAGGCGGGGCGGATCGCCACAGACGAAGACGGCCAGACCAGCCTGGAGCGGGTGTGGGCGGGCGGTGACTGCCGCTGGGGCGGGCGTGACCTGACGGTGGAAGCCGTGGAGCACGGCAAACGCGCCGCAGCCGCGATGCACCGCATGTTGATGCGCGAAGTGGGCATCAGCGCCTGACGGCGCAGCCCCAGCCTTCCATCCACCGAACCAAGGAATCGCCATGGCCGATATTCGCAGCAATTTTCTGGGCATCCGCAGTCCCAACCCCTTCTGGCTGGCCTCTGCGCCGCCGACCGACAAGGAAATCAATGTCACCCGCGCCTTCGAAGCAGGCTGGGGCGGTGTGGTCTGGAAGACCCTGGGCGAGGACCCGCATGTGGTCAATGTCAACGGGCCGCGCTACTCCACCTTGATGTCGCAGGACCGGCGCGTCATGGGCCTAAACAACATCGAGCTGATCACCGACCGGCCCCTGCAGATCAACCTGGACGAGATGACCCGCGTAAAGCGGGCCTGGCCGGACCGCGCGCTGATTGCCTCGCTGATGGTGCCCTGTGTGGAGGAGAGCTGGAAGCGCATCCTGCCGATGGTGGAAGACACCGGCGCCGATGGCATTGAGCTGAACTTTGGCTGCCCGCACGGCATGAGCGAGCGCGGCATGGGCGCGGCCGTGGGCCAGGTGCCCGAGTACATCCAGATGGTCACCGAATGGTGCAAGCACTACAGCCGCCTGCCGGTGATCGTCAAGCTCACGCCCAACATCACCGATGTGCGCTTTCCGGCGCGTGCCGCCAAGGCCGGTGGCGCCGATGCGGTGTCGCTGATCAACACGATCAACTCCGTCATGGGCGTGAACCTGGACACCCTGGTGATGCACCCCAGCACCGATGGACAAGGCTCGCATGGCGGTTACTGCGGGCCGGCGGTCAAGCCGATCGCCCAGAACATGGTGGCCGAGATCGCGCGCGATCCGCAGACTGCGGGCCTGCCGATTTCGGGCATTGGCGGTATCACCACCTGGAGGGATGCCGCCGAATACATGGCGCTGGGCTGCGGCACGGTGCAGGTCTGCACCGCCGCGATGGTGTATGGCTTCAAGATCGTGCAGGACATGTGCGACGGCCTGTCGAACTACATGGATGCCCATGGTTTCAAGACCATCGAAGACTTTCAGGGCCGTGCCGTGCCCACCGTCAAGGACTGGAAGGACCTGAACCTCAACCATATCGACAAGGCGGTGATCAACCAGGACAGCTGCATCCAGTGCGGCCGCTGCCATGTGGTCTGTGAAGACACCTCGCACCAGGCCATCTTCTACCAGAAGGGCGATGCCGGCGAGCGCCGCTTTGAGGTCAACGAGGCCGAATGCGTGGGCTGCAACCTCTGCGTATCGATCTGCCCGGTGCCCGACACGATTGTGATGCGCAGCCTGCAGCCCGGCGAGGTGGATGCGCGCACCGGCAAGGTCGTCACCGGCGAGTACGCCAACTGGACCACCCACCCCAACAATCCGGCACGGGTGGCCGCGCAGATGGCACCTTGAACGGCAGGCGCACCGCCAGCAATGGTGGCGCGCTTTTTGCATGGTGGTGTGGAGCGGCAGGATGGAACGCAAGGCTTTGGATTTGGATGCTTAGAACGTATTGATAACACCTCTCAAGGAGTGAGCAATGTCCCATGACGCGCAAGCAGGGGGTGCCACTGGCAGTGATGCCGGCGGCCTTTGGAACCACGACCTCGCACCCACGCAAGCTTCGCAGCGAACGTGGACGTGGTACCACTTCACGGCGTTGTGGATCGGCATGGTGATGTGCATTCCTGCCTACACCTTGGCAGCGAGCCTCGTAGAGGGCGGCATGTCGGCGTTCCAGGCGGTGATGACCGTGTTTCTGGCCAATGTGATCGTGCTGGTGCCGATGCTGCTGATCGGGCATGCGGGCGCCAAATACGGCATCCCCTATGCGGTGCTGGCCCGCGCCTCGTTCGGCACCCAGGGCGCCAAGCTGCCTGCGGTGCTGCGCGCGCTGGTGGCCTGCGGCTGGTATGGCATCCAGACCTGGTTCGGCGGCCTGATGATCTACACCTTGCTCGGGGTGATCCTGGGCCATCCGCTGGAGAGCGAGAAGATCTCGTGGCTGGGCATCAACATTGCGCAGCTCGTCTGCTTTCTGGTGTTCTGGGCCATCCAGTTCTATTTTGTGGTGCATGGCATCGAGTCCATCCGCAAGCTCGAGACCTATACCGCGCCTGCCAAGATCGTGATCTGCTTTGTGCTGCTGTGGTGGGTGTATGACAAGGCGGGCGGCTTTGGCCCGATCCTGAGCAAGCCGTCGGCCTTTGCGCCCGGCGAAGCCAAGGCGGGCCAGTTCTGGAGCACCTTCTGGCCGTCGCTCACGGCCATGATTGGCTTCTGGGCCACGTTGGCGCTGAACATTCCGGACTTCACCCGCTTTGCCCGTTCGCAGCGGGACCAGGTGGTGGGCCAGGCGATTGGCCTGCCGGTGCCCATGGGTCTGCTCGCGGCCTTGGCGGTGATCGTCACGTCGGCCACCGTGGTCATCTATGGCAAGGCCTTGTGGGATCCGGTGGACGTGGCGGCGCGCATGACGGGCGCTGCAGTGCTGATCGCCCTCATCGTGCTGCTGGTGGACACGGTGAGTGTCAACCTCGCCGCCAATCTGGTGGGGCCTGCCTATGACTTTTCGGCGCTGAACCCCAAGCGCATCAGCTACCGCACCGGCGGCTACATCACCGTGGCGATTGCGATTTTGATGATGCCCTGGAAGATTCTGGAATCCACCCAGGGCTACATCTTCACCTGGCTGATCGGCTACTCCGCGCTGCTGGGCCCGATCGCCGGGATCCTGATGGTCGACTATTTCCTGATCCGCCGCACCCAGCTGGATGTGGAAGAGCTCTACCGCGAGGGCGGGAAATACAGTTACTCCGGCGGCTGGAACTGGGTGGCCGTTGCCGCCTTTGCCTGCGGTGTGGCGCCCAATATTCCGGGCTTTCTCAACGCCGCGTTTCCTGCCAGCTTCCCCAATGTGGGGGCCCTGTTCAAAGACCTGTACGCCTATGCCTGGTTCATAGGCCTGTTCATCGCCGCCGTGGTGTACCGCATCGGCATGGCCAGCCATGTGGCGGCTTCACAGGCCCTGCTGCGGCGCGCCTGAGCAGCAGCTGCCGCCCTTTCTGTGACCTGAATACCAAGGAGAGACATGCTGAGCACAGCCAGCCACCCCCTTCTGATCCGAGGTGGTACCGTCGTCAATGCGGACCGTGAAGAGCGCGCCGATGTGCTGCTGGTGAACGGCAGGATTGCGGCCGTCGGTGAAGGGGCTGCGGCCCAGGCGCCGGCCGGCACCGAAACGCTGGATGCCAGCGGCCAGTATGTGATGCCCGGCGGCATCGATCCGCACACGCATATGCAGTTGCCCTTCATGGGCACGGTGACGGCCGATGACTTTTTCACCGGAACCGCTGCGGGACTGGCCGGCGGCACCACCAGCATCATCGACTTTGTGATTCCCGCGCCCCAGGAGCCGCTGATGGAGGCCTACCGCAGGTGGCGCGGCTGGGCCGAGAAGTCGGCGGCCGACTACTCCTTCCATGTGGCGGTGACCTGGTGGAGCGACCAGGTGCGCGAGGACATGGGCGTGCTGGTGCGCGACGAGGGCATCAACAGTTTCAAGCACTTCATGGCCTACAAGAACGCCATCATGTGTGACGACGAAACGCTGGTCAACAGCTTCCGGCGCGCGCTGGAGCTGGGCGCGATGCCCACGGTGCATGCCGAAAACGGCGAGCTGGTGTACCTGCTGCAGCAGGAGGTGGCGCGCATGGGCATCACCGGCCCGGAAGGCCATCCGCTGTCGCGCCCGCCCATGGTGGAAGCCGAGGCCGCCAACCGGGCCATTGCGATTGCCGATGTGCTGGGCGTGCCCATCTATGTGGTGCATGTGAGCTGCATTGAGGCGGCAGATGCGATTGCCCGCGCCCGCGCGCGCGGCCAGCGCGTCTACGGCGAGGTGCTGGCTGGCCATTTGACGATTGACGACAGCGTCTACCGCCATCCCGACTACGCCACTGCCGCCGCCTATGTGATGAGCCCGCCGTTCCGCCCCAAGGAGCACCAGGAAGCGCTGTGGCGTGGCCTGCAGGCCGGGCATCTGCACACCACGGCGACGGACCACTGCACCTTCTGCGCCGAGCAAAAGGCGGTGGGCCGGGACAATTTTGCCAAGACGCCCAATGGCACCGGCGGCGTAGAAGAGCGCATGGCCGTGGTCTGGGATGCGGGGGTGAACACCGGGCGTCTGACGCCCAGCGAGTTTGTGGCGGTCACCTCGGCCAATACGGCCAAGCTCTTCAACGTCTATCCGCGCAAGGGCTTTATCGGCGTGGGCGCCGATGCCGATGTGGTGCTCTGGGACCCCAAGGCCACGAAGACCTTGTCGGCCAAGACCCAGCATTCCAAGGGCGATTTCAACATCTTTGAAGGCCGGCAGGTGACGGGCTTGCCCAGCCACACCATCAGCCGAGGCCGGGTGGTGTACGCCAACGGCGACCTGCGGGCCGAGAAGGGCGCGGGCCAGTATTTCAAGCGCCCGGCTTTTGGCCCCAACTTCCAGGCGGTGCAAAAGCGTGCGCAAGAGACGGCGCCGACGGCCGTGGCGCGTGCGCAATGAAACAAGGAGATCGAGCATGGACACGAAAGTGAAGACCGATACCAGCCAGCTGCGCATCAATGGCGACCGGCTCTGGGCATCGCTGATGGAGCTGGCCCAGATTGGTGCGACGGCCAAAGGAGGCGTGTGCCGCCTTGCCTTGACCGACCTGGACCGCCAGGGGCGCGACCTGGTGACACGCTGGGCCAGAGAGGCGGGTATGACCGTCACCATCGACAAGATCGGCAATGGCTTCATGCGCCGCCCGGGCCGCAACAACAGCCTGCCGCCGATCATGACGGGCAGCCATATCGATACGCAGCCCACCGGCGGCAAGTTTGATGGCAACTATGGTGTGCTTGCCGGCATCGAGGTGGTGCGCACGCTCAACGACCATGGCATCGAGACCGAGGCGCCCATCGAGGTGGCCTTCTGGACCAACGAGGAGGGCTCGCGCTTTGTGCCGGTGATGATGGGCTCGGGCGTGTTTGCCAAGGCCTTCAGCCTGGAGCATGCCTATGCCGCCAAGGATACCGATGGCAAGAGCGTCAAGGACGAGCTGGAGCGCATCGGCTACATCGGCCCGCAGGAGCCGGGTGACCACCCGATTGGCTACTACTTTGAAACCCATATCGAGCAAGGCCCGGTGCTGGAGGACCATGACAAGACGATTGGTGTCGTGACCGGCGTGCTCGGCATCCGCTGGTATGACTGCACGGTCACCGGCATGGAGGCGCATGCCGGCCCCACGCCGATGGCGCTGCGCAAGGATGCGTTGCAGGTCGCCACCCAGGTGATGCAGGAAGTGGTGGCCTGCGCGCACCGCCACCCGCCGCACGGGCGCGGCACGGTCGGCATGGTGCATGTGCACCCCAACAGCCGCAACGTGATTCCGGGCGAGGTGAAATTCAGCATCGACCTGCGCAATGCCACCGATGCCGATTGCGAGGCGATGGACCAGGACATCCGCGCGGTGGCCCAGCGCATCAGCCAGGAGACCGGTCTGCCGATCAGGATCGATCTGGTATCCAGCTACACCGCGCAGCCCTTCAACCCCGATTGCATCGATGCCGTGCGGCGCGGCGCGCAGATGCTGGGTTATTCCCATATGGATGCCGTCTCGGGCGCGGGCCATGATGCCGTCTACATGGCGCGCCTGGCGCCCGCGGGCATGATCTTCATCCCCTGCAAGGATGGCATATCGCACAACGAGATCGAAGACGCCAAGCCCGAGCACATCACCGCAGGTTGCAATGTGCTGCTGCATGCGATGCTGGAGCGCGCCTGCCGCTGAGTCGGTGCGGATGGGATGGCTGCAGGTGCTACTTTCTGCAGCGATCCGGCTATGCAAGGGCATGGCAGGGTTGCGAACCTTCGCCCTAGACGATAAAAAACCCGGCCACCTTGACGGTGCCGGGTTTTGGGTGTCTGGCACCCAGCCCGCAAGAGGTCTTGCAGGCTTGGCGGTGCGCTATGACAGCCGGGGCAATTACATGCCCATGCCGCCCATGCCACCCATGCCGCCCATGTCGGGCATCGCAGGAGCGGATTCAGCCTTGGGGGCTTCAGCGATCATGCACTCGGTGGTCAGCAGCAGCGAAGCCACGGACGCAGCGTTTTGCAGCGCGGTGCGGGTCACCTTGGTGGGGTCCAGGATACCCATTTCCAGCATGTCGCCGTAGGTGTCGTTGGCAGCGTTGAAGCCGAAGTTGCCATTGCCCTTGAGCACGGCATCGACCACCACCGATGGCTCGCCACCAGCGTTGGACACGATTTCGCGCAGAGGCGCTTCGATGGCCTTGAGCACCAGCTTGATACCAGCGTCCTGCTCGGCATTGCCGGTAGCCAGAGCGCCCACCGCTTGCTTGGCGCGCAGCAGCGCCACGCCACCGCCGGCCACGATGCCTTCTTCCACAGCAGCGCGGGTCGCGTGCAGCGCGTCTTCCACGCGGGCCTTCTTTTCCTTCATTTCGACTTCGGTGGCAGCGCCCACCTTGATCACGGCAACACCGCCGGCCAGCTTGGCCACGCGCTCTTGCAGCTTTTCACGGTCGTAGTCGGAGGTGGCTTCTTCGATCTGAGCGCGGATTTGCTTCACGCGGGCTTCGATTTCAGCGGCTTGGCCAGCACCGTCGATGATGGTGGTGTTTTCCTTGCCGATTTCGACGCGTTGGGCCTGGCCCAGGTCTTCCAGGGTCACCTTTTCCAGCGACAGGCCCACTTCTTCAGCGATCACCTTGCCGCCGGTCAGGATGGCGATGTCTTCCAGCATGGCCTTACGGCGGTCGCCGAAGCCAGGAGCCTTCACAGCCACAACCTTCAGGATGCCACGGATGGTGTTGACCACCAGGGTTGCCAGTGCTTCGCCTTCGACGTCTTCTGCAATGATCAGCAGCGGACGGCCGGCCTTGGCCACGGCTTCCAGCGTAGGCAGCAGGTCACGGATGTTGCTGATCTTCTTGTCGAACAGCAGCACGAAGGGGTTGTCCAGGATCGCGGCTTGCTTTTCTGGGTTGTTGATGAAGTAGGGCGACAGGTAGCCACGGTCGAACTGCATGCCTTCAACGACGTCGAGTTCGTTGTCCAGCGACTTGCCTTCTTCGACGGTGATCACGCCTTCCTTGCCGACCTTGTCCATCGCGTCAGCAATGATCTTGCCCACGGATTCGTCGGAGTTGGCGGAGATCGAACCGACTTGGGCGATTTCCTTGGAGGTGGTGGTGGCCTTGGATTGCTTCTTCAGCTCTTCCACCAGCGCAGCGACAGCCTTGTCGATACCGCGCTTGAGGTCCATGGGGTTCAGGCCGGCGGCCACGTACTTGGAGCCTTCGCGCACGATGGCTTGGGCCAGCACGGTAGCGGTCGTGGTGCCGTCACCAGCGATATCGTTGGTCTTGGAAGCCACTTCCTTCACGAGCTGGGCGCCCATGTTCTGCAGCTTGTCCTTGAGTTCCACTTCCTTGGCCACGGACACACCGTCCTTGGTCACGGTGGGGGCGCCGAACGAACGCTCGAGCACCACGTTGCGGCCCTTGGGGCCCAGGGTCACTTTGACGGCGTTAGCCAGAATGTTCACGCCTTCAACCATGCGTGCACGTGCTTCACCGCCGAATACTACGTCTTTTGCTGCCATTTTTGGCTCCTAAATACTTGAAAACTTGAAATGAGAATGAATGCTCGGGAAAGAAAGCGTAGCGAGCAGGTGTCAGGCTAGGCGCACGGAGCACAGCAACCGGAACGTACTTGGGTACGTGAGGATTGCGAGCACCGCGCAACGACGCATGACGCCTGCGCAGTAGCTTTATTTCTCGACGACAGCGAACAGGTCTTCTTCCTTCATGACCAGCAGTTCATTGCCGTCCACCTTGACCGATTGGCCGGAGTACTTGCCGAACAGCACGCGGTCGCCGACCTTCACGCCCAAGGTGATGGACTCGCCCTTGTCGTTCTTCTTGCCTGGGCCAACCGCCAGCACTTCGCCTTGGTCTGGCTTTTCAGCAGCGTTGTCGGGGATGTAGATGCCCGAAGCGGTCTTGGTTTCGTTTTCCAGACGCTTAACGATCACGCGATCGTGCAGAGGACGCAGGTTCATAACAACTCCTTCAATTTCAATACCAGGTTGGATGAAAGATGGCCCGGCAGCCGCCGCGCCAAATACGCAAAAATTTTTGAGAAGCGGTGGTTTTAGCACTCTACCCCTTCGAGTGCTAATAATAAGGTCATTTGATGACAGTTCAAGACTGCGGGGGTGAAAAATTCGTGGCGGACGCGTTGCCTGTTCACGAACCCTCACTGCGGAAATGACGCAAGCGGCGATAGATGCTTGGCATCTTGCTATCAAAATGGATGCAGCGCAGGCGGTTGGCCGATGCAGCGCAGCGCCCCCGGGCCGCGATATCTGCGCGGTGCCGAGCCTCTTGGTGGCACAGCCTGCAAGCTGCCAGCAGCGGCTCAGCCGGGCAGGTCAATCTTGAGCGTGGCCGACAGCATCTGCACCAGCAGGGTCTCGGCCTGGGCGAAATCACCAGCATCGAGCGCTGCCTTGTCCTGCAGCAATGCAAACTGGGTTTGCTGGTCGACATAGCCTTGGGTGATGGCCCAGATGCTGAACATCAGGTGCTGGAAGTTGACCGGCGCGATCAGGCCTAGGCCTGCCCAATGCGTGAACGCCGCCACATTGGCCGCCAGCAATGGTGCGATGCGTTCGCGCACTGCGGAGGCGGCAAATGGCGCACCGGCAATCATCTCCTTGGTGAACAACTGGCTGCCGAAAGGGCGGGTACGCGCGAACTCGAACTTCTCACGGATGTACTGGCGGATCTGCTGCGCCGGGTCTCCATCCTTGGACAGGCCCGTCATATGGCCCAGCCAGTCATCGATCACCGATACCAGCACGGCCTGGTACAGCGCCTCTTTGCTGGGGTAGTAGTACAGCAGGTTGTGGCGGCTGAAGCCGGCGTCCTGTGCGATCTGCTCCAGCGGTGCACCTTCAAAACCCAGCAACGCGAAATGCCGCTCTGCCGAGCCCAGGATCATGTCAATCTTGCGCAGGCGGGCTGCACTGGGTTTGCGCGCCATCGCTGCAGTGGCAACTTGCGCGTGGGCTTGCGGTGTCGGAAGGGCATCATTCATGAGCCCGTATTGTCTGGCATTTGGGAGGCCTTGCAGCCAGACATGAATAGCGCTGCACCGCAGACAAGAAAAAAGGCAACGCATCGCGTTGCCTTGCTGACCAAGCAGTGCCTTGCGGCACCGGGCATATTGCCCGGCTTGGTTTTCTTATTGTGGGCGGCTGTTGGTCGGGAAAGGCCATGCAGCATTGGTGCTGAGCACGGTCTTGACGGGCTCTGCAGCAGCAGGCGCAGCAGCAGCTGGGGCCTTGGCAGGAGCGGCAGCCTTCTTTGCGGGAGCGGCCTTCTTGGCAGGTGCTGGAGCCTTGGCAGGAGCAGCAGCCTTCTTGGCTGGAGCAGCGGCCTTCTTCGCAGGAGCGGCAGCCTTCTTCGCAGGAGCAGCGGCCTTCTTCGCAGGAGCAGCAGCCTTCTTGGCTGGAGCGGCAGCCTTCTTGGCTGGAGCAGCGGCCTTCTTCGCAGGAGCAGCAGCCTTCTTGGCTGGAGCTGCGGCCTTCTTCGCAGGAGCAGCAGCCTTCTTGGCTGGAGCAGCGGCCTTCTTCGCCGGAGCTGCAGCCTTCTTGGCTGGAGCTGCGGCCTTCTTTGCCGGAGCTGCAGCCTTCTTGGCTGGAGCTGCGGCCTTCTTTGCCGGAGCTGCGGCCTTCTTGGCAGGAGCAGCAGCCTTCTTCGCAGGAGCGGCAGCCTTCTTCACGGCAGTCTTGGCGGCTGCGGTGGATTTGGTTGCGGGCTTGGCGGCGGTCTTCTTTGCGGCGGCTGGCTTAGCAGCTGCCTTTTTGGCAACGGCCTTGGCAGCAGGCTTTGCAGCTGCCTTGGTGGCGGCTGGCTTGGCAGCGGCCTTTGGCTTTGCAGCAGCCTTGGGGGCGGCTGCCTTGGTTGCGACTGCCTTCTTGGCAGTTGCCTTGGTGTCAGCAGTTTTCTTGCTTGCTTTGGACGTTGCCATGCTCTTCTCCTTCGGGTCAATTTAGAAAGCAGACTTCATGCCTGATTGAATTCGACACGAAGTTTTGATAGCAAACTGAATTGTGCATCAGCTGCTAGCAACTGGCATAGTGCAAACCTCAATAAAGACGCCAAATTTCACAGTTTTCTCTCAGGAAAACCACATTCTGACGGGGTTTGCACATCAAGGTCGGCGTCAATCCCAGGAAAGCGCGCCGCCGGACTGGTATTCGATGACGCGGGTCTCAAAGAAATTTCTCTCTTTTTTCAGGTCGATCATCTCGCTCATCCACGGGAACGGATTGTCCTCGTTGGGGTACAACGCATCGAGGCCGATCTGCGTTGCGCGGCGGTTGGCGATGTAGCGCAGGTAGCCTTTGAACATCGCGGCGTTCATGCCCAGCACACCTCTGGGCATCGTGTCTTCTGCGTATTGATATTCAAGTTCGACTGCTTGAATAAACAAGGCCTTGATCTCGTCCTTGAATGCAGCAGTCCAGAGGTCAGGGTTCTCCAGCTTGAGCTGGTTGATCAGGTCGATGCCGAAGTTGCAGTGCATGGACTCGTCGCGCAGGATGTACTGGTACTGCTCGGCCGCGCCGGTCATCTTGTTCTGCCGGCCCAGCGCCAGGATCTGCGTGAAGCCCACATAGAAGAACAGGCCCTCCATCAGACAGGCAAACACGATCAGGCTTTTGAGCAAGGTCTGGTCCGTCTGCGAGGTGCCGGTCTGGAAGTTGGGGTCCATGATCGCGTCGATGAACGGGATCAGGAAAGCATCCTTGTTGCGGATCGAGGGGACCTCGTTGTAGGCGTTGAAGATCTCGGATTCATCCAGCCCGAGCGACTCCACGATGTACTGGTAGGCATGGGTGTGGATGGCTTCCTCGAATGCCTGGCGCAGCAGAAACTGGCGGCACTCGGGCGCGGTGATATGGCGGTAGGTGCCCAGCACGATGTTGTTGGCGGCCAGTGAATCGGCCGTGACGAAAAAGCCCAGGTTGCGCTTGACGATGCGGCGCTCGTCCTCGGTCAGGCCATTCGGGGATTTCCACAGCGCGATGTCGCGCGTCATGTTGACCTCTTGTGGCATCCAGTGGTTGGCACAGGTAGCCAGGTATTTCTCCCAGGCCCATTTGTATTTGAACGGCACCAGCTGGTTGACATCGGTCTTGGCGTTGATGATGCGCTTGTCGGCGGCGTTGACCCGCTTGAACATCGCTGCAGGTGGTGGTGCAGCGGGCAGCGCAGCAGTGGCTGCGAGCGGTGCCAACGCGTCGATGGAATCTTCTTCAAAGCTCAGCATGGGTGGTGCGCTCCTGGTGGGGGCCGGTGTGGTGGTTCAGGTTCGGACGATGTGCGGGAGTCACTGGCAGGCTTCGCAGCCGGGATCATCCATGGCGCAAAAGCGGATGTCGGTGCCGGGCGCGGTGGGCTGGGCAGCGGCCGCGGCTGCCACCGCTTGGGCTGCGGGCGCGGCCTGGCTGCTGGGCACGGCATTGAGTACGCGGCTTTGGATGGTGGACTTTTCAGCCTGCGTGGCGCTGGTGGTGCGCAGGTAGTACGTGGTCTTGAGGCCGCGCACCCAGGCGAGCTTGTAGGCATCGTCGAGTTTCTTGCCCGATGCCCCTGCCATATAGATATTGAGACTCTGCGCCTGGTCTATCCATTTCTGCCGCCGCGAGGCCGCTTCCACCAGCCAGACGGGATCGACTTCAAAGGCCGTGGCATACAGGGCCTTGAGCGCATGGGGCACGCGGTCGATGGGGCGCAGCGAGCCCTCAAAATGCTTGAGGTCCATCACCATCACGTCGTCCCACAGGCCCAGCTTCTTGAGGTCGCGCACCAGGTACTGGTTGATCACGGTGAACTCGCCCGAGAGGTTGGACTTGACCGACAGGTTGCCAAACGAGGGTTCGATGGAGGCATCGACACCGACGATGTTGGAGATCGTGGCGGTGGGTGCGATGGCCACGCAGTTGGAATTGCGCATGCCGTCCTGCGCGATCTTGCGGCGCAGTGCTTCCCAGTCCAGCTGCATGCTGCGGTCCACCTGGACATAGTCGGCATGGCCTCGGGCCTGGGCGAGCAGGTCCAGCGTGTCCAGCGGCAGAATGCCCTGGCTCCACAGCGAGCCAGGGTAGCTGCTGTAGACACCGCGCTCGCGCGCCAGCTCGGTCGATGCCCAATAGGCGTAGTAGCAGACCGCCTCCATCGAGGTGTCGGCAAACTGCACCGCCGCATCGCTGGCGTAGGGGATGTGCAATTGGTAAAGGCTGTCCTGGAAGGCCATGATGCCCAGACCCACCGGGCGGTGGCGCAGGTTGGAGTCGCGCGCCTTGTCCACCGCGTAGTAGTTGATGTCGATGACGTTGTCGAGCATGCGCATGGCCGTGGCGACGGTGCGCTTGAGCTTGTCATGGTCCAGTGCCAGGCCGCCTTGCCCGTCATCTTTCAGGTGGCGCGCCAGGTTGACCGAGCCCAGGTTGCAGACGGCGGTTTCCGTGTCGCTGGTGTTGAGCGTGATCTCGGTGCAGAGGTTGGAGGAGTGCACGACGCCCGCATGCTGCTGTGGCGAGCGCAGGTTGCAGGCATCCTTGAAGGTGATCCAGGGGTGGCCGGTCTCGAACAGCATGGACAGCATCTTGCGCCACAGATCGACCGCCGGCAGCGTCTTGCTCAGCGCCAGTTCGCCGGTCGCGGCCTGGGCCTCGTAAGCGGTGTAGGCCCGCTCGAAATCCTTGCCAAAGCGGTCGTGCAGGTCAGGAACGTCCGAGGGTGAGAACAGGGTCCAGGTCCCTTTTTCCATGACCCGTTGCATGAACAGGTCGGGAATCCAGTTGGCGGTGTTCATGTCATGGGTGCGGCGGCGGTCATCACCGGTGTTCTTGCGCAGCTCCAGAAACTCCTCGATGTCCAGGTGCCAGGTCTCCAGGTAGGCGCAGACGGCGCCTTTGCGCTTGCCGCCCTGGTTGACGGCGACGGCCGTGTCGTTGACCACCTTGAGAAAAGGCACCACGCCCTGCGACTCGCCATTGGTGCCCTTGATGCGGGCACCCATCGCACGCACGGGGGTCCAGTCATTGCCCAGGCCCCCGGCAAACTTGGACAGCAGCGCGTTCTCGCGGATCGCATCGTAGATGCCGCCCAGGTCATCGGCCACCGTGGTCAGATAGCAGGACGACAGCTGCGAGCGCAAGGTGCCGCTGTTGAACAGGGTGGGGGTGGACGACATGAAGTCGAACGACGAGAGCAGGTCATAGAACGCAATGGCCCTTGCATTGCGGTCGTCCTCCTTCAGCGCCAGGCCCATGGCCACGCGCATGAAGAAGGCCTGGGGCAGCTCGATGCGCTGCTTGCGCACATGCAGGAAATAGCGGTCGTACAGAGTCTGCAACCCCAGGTAGTCAAACTGCAGATCGCGCTCGGGCTGGAGGGCTGCGGCCAGGCGCGGCAGGTCGAAGTCCAGCATCTCGGGCGCAAGCAGTTCATGCGCGACACCTTGCGCGACAAAGCCGGGGAAGTAGCTGCGGTAGGCCGCGCCCATGTCGGCACTGCTGACATCCTGGCCGATCACTTCGCGCGTGATGGTGTGCAGCAGCAGACGCGCGGTGACAAAGCTGTAGTCGGGGTCTTTTTCAATCAAGGTGCGCGCTGCCAGGATCGATGCCTTGAACACCTCGTCCATCGGAACGCCGTCGTAGAGATTGCGCAGGGTCTCGCTGAGGATCGGTGCTGGGTCGACGTCCTGGCCCGGCCCCTGGCATGCGGCCGCAATGCGGTCATGGAGTTTTTTGACGTCGAGCAGCACCGGCTGGCCCCGGTCCTGCACATGCAGGCTGACATGGGCGGGTGTGTGCTGGGCCTGCAACTGCGCGCGCTCCTGGTTGCGGCGCTCGCGGTACAGCACGTAGGCCCGCGCGACCTCGTGGTTGCCGCCACGCATCAGACCCAGCTCCACCTGGTCCTGCACATCTTCGATGTGAAAAGTGCCGCCGCTGGGGCGCGAGCGCATCAGGGCGCGTACCACCGTGTGGGTCAGGTTCTCGACCACTTCGCGAACGCTGGCCGATGCCGAGCCCTGGCTGCCATGGACGGCCAGGAAGGCCTTCATGATGGCGGTGGTGATCTTTGCAGGCTCGAAGGGGACAACTGCGCCGTTGCGCCGCATGATCTGGTAGTCCGGCAGTACGGTGAATCCATCCAGGGTGCGGGAGCTGGTGGCCGGTGCGGCCTGTAGCTCGGAAAGCGAAGCAGCGCTCATGATGTCCTCTCAGTGGGTGCAAAAAACCGGAGAAACAGCGCTGTGGTATGCCGGTATCACCAAGCCTCTGGAAACCGCATCACACTACATGTAGTGTTTTCTTGAGCGCTGGACACTACCTGTAGTGTATGGGGCATTGCGCATTTTGTGTGCAGGGGCTGTCGCCATGCTGCGCAGCAAAACAGCGGCAACTGCGCATGGCGTCGTCATTTGGGCATGCAAACCACCGCTGTGCGTGTGTTGCGGGGCGATCCCCGTTGCCAGCCTGCGCAAAACGGGGCCAGCGCACAGAAAAAATAATTTTTCAAACAGGAGAAAATCCCACATTTCGCAGGCGTCTGGGCCTGCAAAAATGCCAACGCGCGGCGAAAAAGGGCCTTTGCACCGATGGCAGATCTACAGCCCGATGGAAGGTGGAAACATCGCGGCAGGCCAGTCCAGCTCCTGCTGCAGGCGGCGCCAGGAAAAGCCGGGGCCGGGATCGTTCTTGCGGCCGGGCGCGATGTGTTCGTGGCCGGCGATATAGGCAATCGCATACTGCGCGCGGATCTGCTGGCACAGCTGCACCAGGCTCTGGTACTGCGCCGGCTCGAAGGTCTCGCCCTCGAGGCCTTCGAGTTCGATGCCGATGGAGTCGTCATTGCAGCGCGGCCGCCCGCGCCAGAACGACTGGCCGGCATGCCAGGCGCGTTCGTCGGCACTGACAAATTGCCACACGGCCCCTTCGCGGGTGATGAAGAAATGCGAGGAGACCTGCAGCCCGCGGATGGTCTGGAAGTACGGGTGCGCATCCCAGTCGAGCTGGTTGGTGAACAGGCGCTGCACATCGCCCGTGCCGTAGATGCCCGGTGGCAGGCTGATCGAGTGGACGACGATCAGATCGGTGCAGGCGCCGCCGGGGCGGGGCCCGAAGTTGGGCGAGGGGCACGGCGTGGCCGTGCGCAGCCAACCCTGGTGCCAGAGCGCGGCATGCGCCGCCGCCGGGGGGCGGGCGTCCGCGCCGGGCGGCATCTCGGGCAGGTCTTGGGGCATGGCGTCAGTCCTAGGGCTGTACCCCATCGCTGGGATCGTGGATCTGCAGCCGTTCCATGCGGTAGCGGATCTGGCGCAGGCTGATGCCCAGCCGGTTGGCGGCGGCTGTGCGGTTGAAGCCGAACTCCTGCAGCGCACGCACGAGGATATCGCGCTCGATGGCATCGAGCCAGGCCTGCAGATCGGCTGGCAGATCCTGCGGAAGGGGAAAGCGCTCGCCGTGGGCCGGTAGCGCCGAGGGGACGGGCGGTGCTGCGGCCACCCGTGGCGCGGCGGGCGCCAGGTAGGCAGGGGTCTGCTCGGCAGCGATGCTCTGAACTGCAGCGTTCGCAGGCCCCCCGGAGCGCGCAGGCTCGATATGCAGAAACGGCCCGTCACTCAGCGCGACAGAGCGCAGCAGCAGGTTCTCCAGTTCGCGCACGTTGCCCGGCAGTGCGTGGCCGGCAAGCGCTTGCAAGGCCTCCGGGCCGAGCTGGGGCACTGGCTGGCCGCTTTCGTGGGCAATGCGCGCAAGCAGCACCTCGCACAGCGCCGGCAGATCCTCGCGGCGTTCGCGCAGCGGCGGGATGAAGATATCGATGACGTTGAGGCGGTAGTACAGGTCCTGGCGGAACCGCCCTGCCTGCACATCGGCGGCCAGGTCACGGTGGGTGGCGCTGACGATGCGCACATCAACGGCTTCCTCCTGCTGGGCACCCAGCGGCCGCACCTTGCGCTCCTGGATCGCCCGCAGGAGCTTGGCCTGCATCGCCAGCGGCAGCTCGCCGATTTCGTCGAGGAAGAGCGTGCCACCATGGGCGGCCTGGAAAAAGCCGTCCCGGTCCTGGTTGGCGCCCGTATAGGCCCCTTTGCGGGCTCCAAAGAATTCGGCTTCGAGCAGGTTTTCAGGGATGGCGCCGCAGTTGACTGCCACCATCGGGCCACTGGCGCGCTGGCTGCGGCGGTGCAGCGACTGGGCTACCAGCTCCTTGCCGGTGCCCGACTCGCCGCGCACCAGAATGGGTGCCATGCTGCCGGCCACCTTGGCAATGCGCTCGCGCACCTGCTGCATGACCAGCGAGGGGCCAATAAGTTCGCGCTGCGAAGCGTCTTGCGGCAATGGGGGCGTGCCCGGCTGCGCCGGCGCTTGAAAAGCGGCCGGCGACGGGGCTTGCGCAGGCGCATCCTGCAGCCCCTGGCTGGCCGATGCCACCACCTGGCGGAACTGCTTGAGATCGACGGGCTTGGTCAGGTAGTCAAATGCCCCCTCGCGCAACGCCGCGACCGCGTTGTCGGCCGAGCCGTAAGCGGTCATCACGATGGCGCGCTCGCTGCGGCTTTGGCGGCGCAGGTCCTGCAGCAGCTCCATGCCCAGGCCGTCGGGCAGGCGCATGTCGGTGATCAGAATCTCGAAGCGGCGCTGTTGCAGCTGGGCGCGCGCTTCCTGCACCGAGCCCGCCGTAAAGACCCGGTAGCCTTCACGCAGCAGGGTCAGCTCGTAAAGCGTTCGGAGGTCGGGCTCGTCGTCCACGACCAGAACAGTGGTGTTTTCAAAACTCATGCCTGGTGGATCAATTCAGTCTGCAGGGGGTGCGCAGGGCTGGCGGCGCGGCGAAACTGCACGATGAAGGCATTGCCCTGTGCCAGCTCGGGCAGCGCTGCGCTCTGCCTTTCATAGCGGATCATAGCGCCATGGCGGGTGCACAGTTCGCGGCAGATGTAGAGGCCCAGGCCGCTGGAGCGGCTCTCGGATGAGAAGAAGGGCTCGAACAGGTGTTTCTCGATCGTCGGCTCGATCGGCGCGCCATCGCTCCAGACCACCAAGGTGGTGGTGCCCGTCAGGCTGCTGTGGGTGCCCACGCGCAGCGAGCCCGCATGCGCGCTGCGATAGCGCTGGCCGTTGTTGAGCAGGTTGTAGAGCAGCTGGCGCAGGTGACCGGTATCAAAGGCCACCAGGCTGTTATCGGCGTCCAGCGCCAGCGCCAAGGTATGCGCAGCAGGGGCCAGCGACATCCAGTCGTGGCAGATCTGCAGCACGGTCTCGTTGAGGGCGACGGATTCTCCGTCGCCTGGCTGGATCTGGTTGTGCACGCGCGCGATGTCCAGAATGTCTTCGGCAATGCGGCCCAGGCGCTGGGCATTTTGCTCGACCATGTAGGTCAGGCGTTTCTGGCCCGGGTCGGTCAGCTCCTCGTCCAGCAGTGCATTGGCCTGGGTGATGGCGGTCAGCGGGTTGCGGATTTCATGGGCGACAGCGGCCGACATGCGGCCCATGGCCGCCATTTTTTCCGTCCGCAGACGCGCTTCAATTTCGCGCAGGTCATGCAGAAACACCAGGCACAGGGGGTCGTTGTCATGGCTGCCGATGCTGCCGAAGGTCGGCAGCGGGTGCGTCAACCATGTGCGCACATGCAGGCCGATCGGCGCGGTCTGCGGCGCCGTGAGCGCCAGATCCTGTGACAGAGGTTTTTGCCCGGCAAAGGTCTGGGTGACCTGCTCCACCACTGCCCGCCAGGCTGGTAACTGGGCCAGCTCCAGCGGCAGATGGGGATGGCCGAGCAAGGCCATCGCGGCGGGGTTGGCAATACGCACCTGCAGGGCCTGGTCGGCCACCAGCACGCCATCGGGCAGGTTCTGCAGGATCAGTGCATTGATCTGCTCTTGCTGGTTGGCCGCAGCGGCATTGCGCAGGCCGTGCAAGGTTTCGCGCTCCACCCGCGAGGCGAGCAGACGCACAAGAATGCCCACCAGAAAATAGGCAGCGCCTGCCAGCCCGGCCTGCACGGTGTTCTGTGTCGCATCGAGTTCAAACACCGAGGTGCGGAAGCTCAGGGATTCGACAATCAGGAAGATCGTGATGTAGGCGCAGCTGCCCAAGGTCACCAGCCAGCCGCCCAAGGTGCCGGCAAACAGCACGGCCAGGCCAAACATCGGCGTCAGCGTGTAGGTGCCGGTCTTCGTCACTTCGAGCAGCGAGATCAGCAGCAGGTCCATGCCCACCGTCGGCAGCCAGGCATAGACGCGGCGCTGCGGAGGTGGTTTGTGGCTGAGCGCGGCGTACAGCATCGCCGAGACGCCGTAGGTACCCAGCAGCGCCAGTTGCGACAGCAGCGGGCCCGATAGCACCGGCGTGATGGCCATCGCCCCAAGCGCCAGCAGCAGCGCGACAAATACGCGGGCCACCAGATAGCCGCGCCACAGGCGCTTGAATGGGGTTTCCATCAACTCCAGCGCTGCCATGGTGGAAGCGCCCAACGCTCAGCGCCGGCCAGGCGGCACGGCCTGGGCAAGATGGGCTTGTGAGCAGTAATGCGCGCCCTGGTAGCTGATCGCATCGGACTGGGGCAGGTGCACGCCGCAGTGGGCGCAGTGCACCATGGGTTCGGGCTTGGCCAGCCCTTTCTTGGGCGGTGGGGGCATGTTCTTGACCCGTTGGCTGCGCCACATGTGCCAGCCCACGGCCAGCACCAGCAATACCAGCAAATACTTCATGGTGGCTCAGTGTTTCAAGATGACTTCAAGGACAAAGCGCGAGCCCACATAGGCCAGCAGCAGCAAGGTGGCGCCCACATAGAGCATGTTGACAGCGCGCTGTCCGCGCCAGCCAAAGCGCTTGCGGCCCACCAGCAGGACGGCAAAGGTCAGCCAGGCCAGCAGCGAAAACACCGACTTGTGGTTCCATACCCAGGCCTTGCCGTACAGCGCTTCTCCAAACCACCAGCCCGCGAGCAGGGTCGCCGACAGCAGGATGAAACCCGCCGTGACAAAGCGGAATGTCAGCCGCTCCAATGCCAGCAGCGGCAGCCCGCCATCGTGGCTGCCATCCTGGCGCATCTGGCGCTCGGCCCGGGTCATCAGTGCGGCGTGGACCACGGCGGCAGCAAACAGGCCATAGGAGGCGATGCCCAGTGCCAGGTGCAGCGGCAGCCACGGCGAGGCATTGACATGCAAGGGGCTGCCGGGGAACACGCCGGCCAGCAGCACGGCGATGCAGCCCATCGCCGACAGCGGCCAGCGCGAGCGCAGCTGCGGGTAGAGCTGCTGCTCGACCACGTAGACCGTGAGCACCAGCCAGGCAGTCACCGACAGGGCCGGCGCAAAGCCGAAGTGGGGCGTGTCGCCCATCAGGCTCCAGGCAATCGCTGCCAGATGCAGCGCCCAGGCCGCGCGCAAGCCCAGTCGTGCGCTGGACTCCTGCAGGCGTCGGGCCGCAAGTGCGGGAATGGCGTAGGCAATGGCTGCTGCAATGGCCAGCGCCCAGCCGATGGGGCTGGTGCTGGCTGCGGCAATGGCGGGAGAGAGCATGCCCGCTATCATAGCGGCGGCAGAAACCCTGTGCGGCCTGCGCCTGCGGCAGCGCCTGTCAATCTACCGGCTATTGCAGGCAGTGGCTGGCGATGGCCGGCGATCAAGAATGATGGCCGCGGTCGGCGCCGCCCGCGCGCAGCACGCGCCACAGACAATCTCGGCGGCGTCGTTCTCCCCGCCGGCGTCGCGTGGGTGCCGCCACGGGCTGCTAGAGGCCGATACTGGTCGCGCAGACGCGGTTGCGGCCATGGGTTTTGGCGTCGTACAGCAGCTCATCGGCGCGCCGCAGGCAGTCTTCCATGCTGTCGGCAGGGCCGCAGTGCACGGTCAGCACGCCGCAGCTGACGGTCAGCGCTGGCGCGGTCGTCGACGCTGCATGGGCAATGGCCATGGCCTGCACCTCCTGGCGAAAGCGCTCCACCACCTCCAACGCATCGGCGTGGCCGGGCAGGATCAGCGCAAACTCTTCGCCGCCGAAGCGGGCGGCCAGATCATAGGGTCGGCGGGCATGGCGTGCCAAGGTGCCCGCCACCTGCTTGAGCGCCTCATCGCCCTGCACGTGGCCGTAGTGGTCGTTGTACAGCTTGAAGTGATCAATATCGATCAGTGCCAGGCCCAGCGGGTCGTTTCTGCGCAGGCACATGCGGTGGCAGCGCTGCAGCATGTCGTCAAAATGCCGGCGGTTGGCCAGATTGGTGAGTCCGTCGACCTGGGCCAGACGCTGCAGCGCCTGGCGTTGCAGCGCCAGATCGATCTGGTTGCGCACCCGGACGCTGACGACGGCCGGGCGTATCGGCTTGGAGACGTAGTCGGCCGCGCCCAAACGCAGTCCGTACTCCTCGGCAGCGGCATCGCTTTGGCCGGTGATGAAGATGATGGCGATACCGGCAGTCGCTTCCTGTTTGCGCAGCTGCGTCAACACCTCGTAACCATTCATGCCGGGCATGCTCACATCCAGCAGCACCAGCAGCAGGCGGTGTGACTCGCGGGCGGCAATCGTCAACGCGCTGGGGCCGTCCTTGGCCAGCAGCACGCGGTACTGCTGGCCCAGCAGCTCCGCGAGCATGGAGCGGTTGACGCGCTCGTCATCCACAATCAGGATGGTGGGTTGGTCGTTATCGGGCTCGGCTTGCATGGTGCGTGATCCAAAAACTCAAATCTCAATAGCGCAGACGAAGGCGCTCAGGGCAAAATCTGTTCCAGGCGCTCGATCGCGGCGAGCGCAGCATCGGCATCGAGGTCCTCGACATGCTGCAGGATTTGCTGCAGCAAAGGCGTCCAGCGGGCGGCAGGGCTGGCGCCGAGCATGCGCTCGAGTTCGCTGACTGCCGCGTAATCCCCATCGGCCACCAGGCGTTTGAGGTGCTGGAGATCCTGGCGCAAAGTGGTGGCCGGAGCAGGGTGGGGAGCTGGGGCCTCCTCCGACGCCGGCGCAGGCGCGGAGGCTGGACTGTGGCGGGTGGCCAGGCCCTGCAGCAAGGTCTGCAGCTGCGCCGCAAACTCCGTGGTCTCGGCGTGCAGCCTGGGATCGGGTGGGGCAGAGGAGGGTGGCTGTTGTGCCTGCTCCCGGGCCTGGTTTTCAATGGACTCGGCCGCTTGCACCAGCGCTGCTGCATCGAGGTAGCCGAGCGCGCCCTTGAGCGAGTGGGCCAGCATCGACAGCGGCTGCCATGCCGACTGCTGCGCATGCAGCACCAGGGTGTGGGGGGCGTCCGCAAAATCGCGGTAAAAGCCCGCCAGCACCCGTTCTACCCGCTCGGCATTGCCTTGAAAGCGCTGCAGCATCTTGGCGTGGTTGAGCCCCGAGGGGGCGACGAAGCGGGCTTCATCGCGCAGGAACTCGGACTCTGGCGCATCCAGGTCGCCACCCTGGCTGCCGGGGCCTGCGATCCATTCGGTCAGCGTTTCGTACAGCTTGCGCTCATCGATGGGCTTGGTCAGGTGCGCGTTCATGCCCGCCTCTTCGATGGCGCTGCGGTCTTCGACCCGGGCCTGCGCAGTCAGCGCAATCACGGGCAGCTGCTGCAGATGGGGGAGCTGGCGCAGTGCGCGCGTAGCGTCCAGCCCGTCCATCTGGGGCATGTGCACGTCCATCAGCACGGCATCGTAGCGGTGGTGTTCCAGCATGCTGAGCGCCTCGGCACCGTTGGTGGCCAGGCTCACCTGCACGCCCACCAGGCTGAGAAAATCGGCCGCAACCTCGCGGTTCAGCGCATTGTCATCCACGACCAGCACGTTTTTACCGCGCAGGTCCGGATACAGCTGGGAAAGGTCGGCATGCAGGCTCTGAGGATGGGCCGCCGGCTCGGACAGTGCGCGCCGCGAGACGCCGCCGCCTTGCGACTGCAAGGCTTCCAGGATGGCATTGAACAGTACCGATTGCGTGACGGGCTTGATCAGCAGACCTTGCAGGCGCAAGGCCTCGGCCTTGCGCATCACCTCGTCGCGGCCGTAGGCCGTCACCATCAGCACCGCAGGGGTGGCGGACAGGTGCTCTTCCTCGCGAATGCGGCGGGCGACCTCCAGTCCGTCCATGCCCGGCATGCGCCAGTCCATCAGTACCAGGCCATAGGGGGTGCCGACACGAGAGGCGAGCTGCAGATCGGACAGCGCCTGCTCGCCCGAGTCCACCGTATCGGCCCGCATGCCGAAGCCGCGCACCATCTCGGCCAGGATGTCACGTGCGCTGGCATTGTCGTCAACGATCAGCACGCGGTCCACCGGCGTGCCATGGTAGCGGGCCGGCTTGGGGGCTTGCTGGGCCTGTGCGGTCTGCAGCTGCACCGAGAAGTAAAAGGTGCTGCCCAGACCCGGGCTGCTCTCGACCTTGAGCTCGCCGCCCATTTGGCCGACCAGGCGCTGGCAGATCGCCAGCCCCAGACCCGATCCGCCATAGCGCCGCGTGGTCTGGCTGTCGGCTTGTGAAAACGGGCGGAAAAGCTGGCTCATCTGCGCGGCGCTCATGCCGATACCGGTGTCCTTGACGGTCACCTCCAGGCCGATCTTGCCAGGCGCCAGCGGCCGGTTGCCGGCAGCCGCGGTGGTGCGGATGCTGATCACCACCTCGCCCAGGTGCGTGAATTTGATGGCGTTGCTCACCAGGTTGTTGAGCACCTGGCTCAGGCGCAGCGGGTCACCGCTCAGCTGCCGGGGCACATCGGGGGCGACCGAATACACCACCTCGATGCCTTTTTCCTCGGCGCGCAATGTGGTGACCGCCGACACGGTCTCCAGTACATCGTCGAGCGCAAACTCCACATTCTCCAAGGTGAGCATGCCCGCTTCGATCTTGGAAAAATCCAGAATGTCATTGATGACCGACAGCAGCGCATTGGCCGACAGCTCGACCTTTTCCAGGTAGTTGCGCTGCTTGGGCAGCAGCGGGGTCTGCTGGATCAGGCGCGTCATGCCGATGACCGTGTTCATCGGGGTGCGGATCTCATGGCTCATCGTGGCCAGGAACTCGGACTTGGCGCGTTCGGCGGCCTCGGCCATCTCCTTGGCCTTTTGCAGGGCCAGCTCGGCCTCACGCTCGCGCGTGATGTCGAGCATGATGCCATCCCAGACCGTGCCGGACTCCTGGCGGCTGGGCGCCGAGCGGCAGCGCAGCCAACGCAAGCCGCCATCGGGCCGGATGATGCGGAAGCTGCAATCAAACAGGCTCAGGCGCTCCAGCGCCTCGCGCTGCTGCTGCCGGTACATGGCCAGATCGGCCGGGTGGATGGTCCGGGTATAGGCGGCGTTGTCGGCCATGATCGCCTGAGCGCTGACGCCGATCAGCTTTTCAATGCCGGCGCTGATATAGCTCATGCGCAGGCTGGCGGACGTTGCCTCAACCCGGTAGATTGCTCCGCTGGGCAGGTTGTCGGCCAGCGCTTCAAGCCGCTGGCGCGCCTGTTCGCGCTCCGACAGATCCTGCAAGGTGCCACTGAGGCTGACGATGCGGCCGCTGCCGTCATAGTCGGCCTGGCCCAGAATGCTGGCGGGGAACTGGCCGCCGTCGGGGGTGTAATGCGTCACGTCGAGGCGGTACGGCTGGCCGGTCTGGGCGCACTGGGCAATGGCCGCCATGACCTTGGCATAGTCCTGCGGCGGCATCATCTGGGCAATGTTGTCCTGTGTCAGCTTGGGCCCCTGCGGGTCCAGGCCATTCATCTCGTACATCATCTCCGAGGCTTCAATCTCACCGCTGGCCAGGTCCAGGGTCCAGCTGCCGATGCGAGAGAGCCGCTCTGCGCGGCGCAGCGAGTCATAGCTCTTGCGCAGCTGGCTTTCGGACTCGCGCATCTGCGTCATGTCGCGCGATATGCCCAGCAGCCCGATCACCTCGCCATGCTCATTGCGGTACTGGCTTTTGATGGACTGGAAGCTGAGCTTGCGGCCTTCTATCAGCGCATGTGACTCCGAGACCAACGGCGTGGTGGTGCGGTACACCGCGGCATCGTCCTCCGCGAAGTTGTTGCGGCCCCCCAGGATTTCGGCGTCGGTCTTGCCGATGAGGCCGCCGGGCGGCACCTGGGCAATAGCTTCGGCGGCCGGATTGGCGAACACATAGCGGCCCTGCCGATCCTTGACAAAGACGATATCCGAGGTGCCACGCATCACCGCGTCGAGCAGGTCTGTCGACTGACGCCATTGCTGCGTGCTTTTTTCGACCTGCTGCTCCAGCGCGGCATGGAGCAATTGAATTTCCTGGTCGCGGCGCACCCGCTCGGTGATGTCGTGCGCGATCGTGAAAAAGCGCTTCTCGCCATCGACCAGCTGGCAGGTAATGTGCACTTCGACCGGAAAGCAGGAACCGTCCTTGCGTTGGTGGGTGTTGGTGACGACCTTGCGTGCGCCTGGCTCCATCTTCTGCCACCGCGCCTGCAACTCCGACGCCGAGGCGTCAAGGGCAAAATCGGCCACGTTCATCGCCATCAACTCGGCCATGCTGTAGCCCATCTCCCGGTAGGCTTGGGCATTGACATCCAGGATCCGGCCTTGCACATCGGTCACGAAGAAGGCGTCCGAAAAATGGTCTAGCAAGTGGCGATACGGCGTATCTGGCATCGGTGGTCCTGGTCAAAGAAAGCGCCACCTGGGGGTGGCGGGCAGGGCATGGGGCATGGCGGGCCACCCTGCAACGGCCATGTGGGCAAGCGGCGGCTCGTCAAACATTGTCGTGGCTGCAGGCAGGCCTGGGCGCAAGCTCAGAGCCTAAATTCGTTTGGCACTTCCCGGGCAAAGATTTGGCTATGGTCGAGGACGGGTCATAGTTTCTTGCGCTCCCCAGCAGCCCGGGAGCCCCGCCACCGGGCCTGCCGGGGGCAAGCGGGTAGAATCAAAGGTTTGCAGGGCTGTGGCTTACAGCCCCTGGCGCCAGCCCTCTGCGCCCGGCCACCGGGTATCTGCATGACTGCGGCGCCACCTTTGCCACGATTACTCAAGACTCCACCCTATGGCTTCCGCACTGACCGATAAACTCTCGCGCCTCGTCAAGGAAATGCGTGGCCAGGCCCGTATCACCGAATCCAACGTCCAGGACATGTTGCGCGAAGTGCGCATGGCCCTGCTGGAGGCGGATGTGGCCTTGCCCGTGGTGCGCGATTTCATTGCCCGCGTCAAGGAAAAAGCGCTGGGCCAGGAAGTGCTGGGCAGCCTCAAGCCAGGCCAGACCCTGGTGTCGATCGTCAACAAGGAGCTCGCCGCCACAATGGGCGAAGGCGTGGCCGACATCAACCTGCAGGCCCAGCCGCCTGCGGTGATCCTGATGGCCGGCCTGCAAGGTGCTGGCAAGACGACCACCACGGCCAAGCTGGCCAAGCACCTGATCGAGCGGCGCAAGAAGAAGGTGCTCACCGTCTCCGGTGACGTGTACCGCCCTGCGGCGATCGAGCAGCTCAAGACCGTGACCCAGCAAGCCGGTGCCGAATGGTTCCCCAGCACCCCCGACCAAAAGCCCCTGGACATTGCCAACGCTGCGCTGGATTACGCCAAGAAGCATTACTTCGATGTACTGCTGGTCGATACGGCCGGCCGGCTGGCGATCGATGAAGTGCTGATGACCGAAATCCAGCAATTGCACAGCGCCCTGAAGCCGGTCGAGACCTTGTTCGTCGTCGATGCCATGCAGGGCCAGGATGCGATCAACACCGCCAAGGCCTTCAAGGAAGCCTTGCCGCTGACCGGCATTGTGCTGACCAAGCTTGACGGTGACTCGCGCGGCGGTGCAGCGCTGTCGGTGCGCCAGATCACCGGTGCGCCGATCAAGTTCGCCGGCGTGTCCGAGAAGATCGACGGCCTGGAAGTGTTCGATGCCGAGCGCCATGCGCAGCGCGTGCTGGGCATGGGTGACATCGTCGCGCTGGTCGAGCAGGTCTCCAAGGGTGTGGACCTGCAGGCGGCCCAGAAGATGGCCGAGAAGATCAAGTCCGGCGACGGCTTCGACCTGAACGACTTCCTCGGCCAGCTCCAGCAGATGAAGCAGATGGGCGGTCTGTCGACGTTGATGGACAAGCTCCCTTCCGAGCTGGCTGGCAAGGCCGGTCAGGTCGACATGGACAAGGCCGAGCGCGAGGTGCGCCGCAAGGAAGGCATCATCTGCTCGATGACGCCCTTCGAGCGCTCCAAGCCCGAACTCATCAAGGCCACACGCAAGAAGCGCATTGCAGCGGGCGCTGGCGTGCAGGTGCAGGAGGTCAACCGCCTGCTCAACGAGTTTGGCCAGATGCAGCAGATGATGAAGAAGATGAAGGGTGGCGGCCTGATGAAGATGATGAAGAAGATGGGCGGAATGAAAGGCATGATGGGCGGCGGCATGCCCAAGCTGCCGTTCTAAGAACCTCCTGCATTCGAGGTGCTTTCGCAGCGCCCCTTCATCGCCAAGGCGCCCTTGCACAGGGCGCCTTTTCACTTTCCGCTTCTAGCCGTTGGCGGCTGCAGCGCGCAGCAGCTCGCGCTCCGCCAAGTCGGCCTTGCGTGCGCTGATGTAGTCGCGCGTCAGCGGCACCGCCTCTTGCTTGCGCGCAATCTGCACCTGGAAGATGGCAATGTCCTGGTAGCGGAAGGCGGTCTCGGACATGGACAGGTAGAACTCCCACATCCTGCAAAAGCGCTCGTCGTAGAGCGCCATGGCCTGGGCACGCTTGGCCATGAAACGCTCGCGCCAGTGCCGCAGGGTGAGCGCGTAGTGCAGGCGGAGCACCTCGATATCGGTGACAACCAGGCCGGAGCGCTCCAGCGCGGGCATGAACTCGGACATCGACGGAATATGCCCGCCGGGGAATATATAGCGCTCAATCCAGGGGTTGTTGAAATCAGGCACATCGCTGTTGCCAATGAAGTGCAGGAGCATGACGCCGTCTTCGCGCAGCAGCGAGCGGCATTGCTGGAAGAACGCATCATGAAACGCGGTGCCGACATGCTCGAACATGCCGACCGACACAATGCGGTCAAAAGGCCCCTGGGTGTCGCGGTAGTCCTCCAGGCGGTAGTCCAACTGGCCGGCGCTGGCGGATGAGGCCGCGCGTTGGCGGGCCACCTCCAGCTGCTCCACCGACAGCGTGATGCCGGTGACCTGGCCTGCGCCGGCGACCTCGGCCAGGTAGCGCGAAAGCCCGCCCCAGCCGCAGCCGATATCGAGCACCTGGTGACCGGGCTCGACGAGCAGCTTGGCGGCGATATGCCGCATCTTGGCGACCTGGGCCACGTCCAGCGGCTCATCGCCTTGCTCAAAGTAGGCACAGGAGTACTGGCGCTCGCCATCCAAGAACAGCTCGTAGAGCCGGTCATCGAGGTCATAGTGGTGGGCGACATTGGCACGCGCCTTGCCACGCAGGTTGTTCTGCAGCAGGGGCTTGAGGCGCATGCGCCAGGCATCCAAGGTGCGCACCATGGCCGACACCGGCACGTTCTTCACGTGGCGGAGCAGCAGCTCCAGCACATCGTAGATGGTGCCTTTCTCCACCACCAGACGGCCTTGCATGAACATCTCGCCAAAATTCAGGTCCGGATCCCGAAGAATGGCTCAGACCGCACGCGTATCACTGAAGCGAATGCTTGCCGTGGGCGAGGTCCCGGCGCCAAAGAGATTCCTTTTGCCGGAGGGGAAGGCCACCTCCAGCACGCCAGTCACGACAAGGGGCGCCAAATTGCGCGCCAAAAGCTGTTCTGCCAGTCTCCCTAACATGGATGTCGTCCTTTCTTGTCTCTCTAGTGAAGATCTTTGAACCAAGGTTGGAGTGTGCGTTTGCGGTATTGCGCGGCTGTCGAGCGATTGTTGCCAGATCATGAAGACGCAAGCCGAGGAGAAGCAAGCATAAAAAAACGCCTGCAGGCAGCAGGCGTTGGCGTGTTGAGATGCTGGTGCTCAGGACACCACGACCTGGGCCTCGCCTGTCTGCATATGGCCGACCACGCAGGCGTCGCCAAAGCCCTGGGTCTTGAAGATGTCCAGCACCTGGCCAACAGCATCCGGGGTGCAGGAGACCAGCAGGCCACCGGAGGTTTGCGGATCGGTCAGCAGGCTGCGCATCGCGTCGGTCACCTGCGCATCCAGCGCCACATGGCTGCCGTAGGACGCCCAATTGCGGCCCGATGCGCCGGTCACCACGCCTTGCTGGGCCAGGTCCAGCACGCCGGGCAGCAGCGGCAGCGCCTGGCTGTCGATCACGGCCGTCAGCTGCGCGCCCCGTGCCAGCTCCAGCGTATGGCCCAGCAAACCAAAGCCGGTGACGTCCGTCAGCGCATGCACATCGGCCAGCTGCGCCAGCGCCGCACCGGGCCGGTTGAGCTGGGTGGTGGTGCGCACCATGCTGGCGTAGGCACTGTCGCTGAGCAGGCCTTTTTTCAGCGCGGCCGATTGGATGCCGACGCCGATGGCCTTGCCCAGGATCAGCACATCGCCCGCCTGGGCATCGCGGTTGCGCTTGAGCTGCGCGGGGTTGACGATGCCGATGCCCACCAGGCCATAGATAGGCTCGACCGAGTCGATGGAGTGGCCGCCGGCCAGCGGGATGCCGGCATCGCGGCAGACCGATTCGCCGCCTTCGAGAATCTTGGCGATGACTTCATGGGGCAGCACATTGATAGGCATGCCGACAATGGCCAGCGCCATCAGCGGCGTGCCGCCCATCGCGTAGATATCCGACAGTGCATTGGTCGCAGCAATGCGGCCAAAGTCATAGGGGTCGTCCACGATGGGCATGAAGAAGTCGGTGGTCGCGACAATCGCCTGCGTGTCGTTGATCTGGTAGACCGCCGCGTCGTCTGCCGTCTCGGTGCCCACCAGCAAAGGTGCATAGAACTGTTTGGGTACCGCGCTGCGGCTCATCAGATCAGCCAGCACCCCGGGTGCAATCTTGCAGCCGCAGCCACCGCCATGCGACAGCGAGGTCAGGCGCGGCGAGGCGGACAGGGGCGTGGTGGGGGCATTCATACAGACATCCTCAAGGGTTACAGACGAGCGGGCAAAGCGGCGCCGCCGAGGGCGGCCCACCATTATCGGCGCGTTGGCTGGCGGGCGTGCGCTGTGCTGTGCTGTTTTGCCGGGAGCAAGAAGATAAAACGGGACTGCGGAGGGCGACTACTTTTTGAACTCTTTCCTTCAGGCCAAATTGGCAAGCATCTCGTAGAGCTTGTGTATTTGAGTTCTCGGCCAAATCCTGATCGGGCGCGGAGTTCAACGAACGTCGTTTGGCTTCTATAAAACTGAGAATTTTTCCAAGGCTGTGGATTTCAGTTTTCGTTTCGGTGTTTATTCAGCGGGCTGATGACGATCTGGAACCGGAACACTTCTCGCTGCATAGCAAACTTAGCCGTGGTGCGGCAACGATGCCATTGCCCTAGCACTCTCAAGACTTTATTTGCCTGTGTGAAGACAGCCTCGTTCCGAACGCGTTGAATATTTCCTTTTCGATGAACTGGTATCTGCCTCGGACGTGGGTTGATGCTAGCTTTTTGAATCGCTACCGACTGCCCAGCTAACGCGTGGTCCAAAGCCATCCTCGCATTCAAATTTGTTTACATTTCACTTCTACATAAGCAGAAATTTAGGAAAGTCAGTGTTTGATAGCTTTAATAAGGAGTTCCAAACAAAGTCGCTTCAAAATGTATCACATATTCTGGTATGCGATTTATTTCTAAATGTATCATTGAGCCGAAAGTGGTCCTTGGGAGGGGGCAAGCAGTCGGGTTGAGAAAATTGTGCTGAGATGTCAATATTTCATCGCCAGGGTTCGCTCAATTTCCTGGAACTCAAATCAACTCGAGCGAGGATGGTTCAGATCTCATGTGCATCAGTTTCGTGCTCTATGGCATATGTTTCTGCATCGCGGCTTTCGATGCTGCCGCATTGAGAGCTACACGAATTCATAGGGCATACCACTTTCCTAGATTCGACGTATTCCATGTCATCGCTACAACAAGAACTTGTCAGTCCCAAAGAACTATGAAATCATGGGTCGTAGTGTCGTGCTCAAGCAAATACAATAGTTGCTGATATCTCAAATAACTATTGATATTTGACTGCATTCATTTGCTTGGTGAGTATGTCTATTAATATTAAGGGTTTTGAGAAGTTACTTTGGTATTCTGCTGATTGC
This sequence comes from Comamonas sp. SY3, assembly GCF_041730275.1. Lineage (NCBI taxonomy): Bacteria > Pseudomonadati > Pseudomonadota > Betaproteobacteria > Burkholderiales > Comamonadaceae > Comamonas > Comamonas sp. SY3. The sequence goes on from NZ_JBGTYN010000013.1 coordinate 109,909, forward strand.
TCGCTAAAAGATTTATCAAAGGTCTATGTGAATTGAAATGTCAAAGAAAGGAGCTTTACTCGGTGTTCGCTTTGCGTTAATAACATTTATATTTAAGTGGAGTAATAACATGTTGAACTTATTCAGAAAGCTAGCTGTATACAGCTTTCGACTAACCTTAATTGCGATATTTGGTGGTTATTCAATAAATGCCTCCGCATTTGTCAATGGTGTCAGTAATGGAAGCTTTGAAGCACCTCAACTCTCAGATGCTACTTTCCAATACAATCCTGTAGGAGCATCCTGGAATTTTACCGGCGCTGGAGTTACAAGAGCAAACAGTGATTTTTGGAACCCCAGTCTTCCAGAAATACCGGCGGGAAAACAAGTGGCATTTATCCAAACGACTGGGTCAATATCTCAATCTATATATGTTCCGCCTGGCTCAATTTTGACATTCAGTGCGACGCAAAGAATAAATAATGGAAATAAGCAAAGGATAAGGTTGTTGGCAAATGGTCAACCTTTGCCTATTAAATTTGGTTCGGATGTGAATGGTGTAGGTTTAACGAGCGAATATTTTACACCACCTGAAGGTTATTTCACTACATATGCTGCTAGTCTAAGCAATTGGGGTGGCGGCAACATAGTACTATCATTTGTTGGCACTAGTACCCAAGATGCCACCGCGTTTATAGATTCCGTCATCCTCACCACGCCAAGTCAAATAGGGTATGGATTTTCCGATCCTTTGTTCGCGCAAGCGGCATGGCGTTCCGATTTGCCTCAAAACACAACATCCTTCTATACAGGCGATTGCCTGTCCAATAACGCGGCGCTTTATGGAATGAAAATACTAACTGCTGGGCCGACTCCAAGTGGGGGTACCGCCAGTAGCACCAGTATTGAGTGCTACGGTGCAGCAAGTGGGCCTTATCCAATGGCAAAAAAATCCAATTGGTATGCTTCAGACAACTATTTGGATGGAAATCCGTATTGGGCGGTAGGTGTTAATACTGAGACTCCGACCAATGGATGCTCTAATAACTATGGTCCAGCTAATCAAAGCAGGCCCCTGGCGATCGGGCCTGCTTTTGGCCAAGCTGGGTATAATTTGTCGTTTAACCAATTAACGACATCGACGGACCCTGCTATAGGTAACTATAATTTGGCAAGCCTGGGTTTCAATCATGATCCCAATGACTGTGGTGGCAATCTACCATACATGTCACTTTCCTCAAATGCAAATCAGGGCAACCAAGCGCCCATTGCCTTAGCAACTGCTTCCCGTAGCTATAATCCATATCTAAATTTTAGATCTGCGGTTATGACTGTTAACCCAGCTTCGATAACATTCTTGCAGATTGTTCTCAAGACTTCAGGGTGGTCTGATGGCATCGATAGAATGGTGACAATTCAGACCATGAATTCGCCAAGTTCGTATGTAGGAGGTTTTCTCGCGACTATTGATCATAATCTGAGTAATCCAGGTAATTTTTTCAACTCCAGTCAGTTTCCAATGAAAAATTACCTTTGGAATTGGAATATTAAGAAGTCGCGATATTATCCAGGTGCGGTGTATGCACAATATACGTCTTATAATCTCAATCAAATATGTGGAACTGATCCTTACTATGTTCCCCTTCCGGTCATCTCGAATCCGGCTGCCAATACATACAAGTCTTTTGTCAATGGTAATTTTGGGCCTAACAATCCGAATGCCATACAAAATGTTAGAATGAACTTGTATTCAACCATCGCATGTTTGGCAAGGAACGGTGCGTGGGCACAAGAGGGCAAGATAGCAACTTTGCCTGATCCTTTGATTGTGAGCCATGTTGAGTGGTCACTTGAGCAAGTAGATAATAATGATAGCAATATTTGGTATGGACTATGGGCACCCACCATAACTAACTATTGATGTGGTGATGTAATCCCGGGGTAGTGACATTGATGTGAATCTCCCCTGGGATTTCAAGAAAACAGTTTTTATAATTAATAATGATTAAAAATATACAAATGCTTCGATTTATAGCAGCATTGTGGGTTGCTATTTTTCATGGTGCGATGGCTGGCGTGTTTACGGGCTTGCCTTCATTGGTGGGCTTTATTGTTAATTTTGGCTATGCAGGCGTTGATATATTTTTTGTGATCAGCGGAGTCATTATGGCTCACTCCACAAAGAGTCTTGGTCACGGACTAAAGACTGCTGCTGCTTTTTTGATTATCAGGTTTTCTAGAATTTATACTGGTTGGTGGCCTGCATTATTGCTGTATATCATTTTTTTTGAATTCACTCACCAACTTGGTCCTCCAATTAATTTACTGTCATCGTTTACTCTTTATTATACAGATTTATCTGGGTTGATCAATATTGCTATTTGGTCTTTGATGTTTGAGTTGTACTTTTACATTATTCTTTCAATTGGATTGTTTTTTTCGAGGCATCAGCGTGACTTGATATTTGCCATGATTTTTATAATGCTTCTGCTGGTAAATATCTTTATTTTTATTAATCGATCCAGTTTCTATCCTGATTCTGAAATAAACTGGATAAAGATGTTTTTTCTATCCCCCCTTGTTATTGAGTTTTTCATGGGTTATTTTTTATATAATTACCTTCAGCCAACTTTGCGTATATCATGGAAAATATGGAGCCTTGTGGCTGTAATTTTTATCGGGTTGATTGTTTATTTAATACCCAATTTCTCTGATTACCCATATGGCTTGGCGAATTCTTATTATTGGTCGGAGCGCTCAGTTTTGGTGGGCGGAGCTGCGTTGGCCATCGTAGGCGTGGCTTTGACATTGCCAGCTCCAAAAAATATTATCTCATTGATATTGGTAAGGTTTGGTGATTATTCGTATTCCATATATTTGCTGCATATATTGGCATTTAATATGTTGTTGAATTTGCTGCCTTGGGCTGAATTTGAAGATAATGCTCGCTTGCTGGCTGCTTTTGCTACTATGGTTTGTTTATTAATTGCATCAGCCTTCTATTACCGCTGGGTGGAGCATCCTATTTATATGTTTTTCCGTGCTAACGCCAAGCGTTGGGTGGGTGCATCTGCCACTTAGGCCGCCCCTGGGTAAAGCATTGAGATATTAATTTGCTATGTAGGGTTCGGCACTGACAACGCCGACAGATTCAGGTGGCTCGGCTGAATCCTGTAGGTCGCGCTACCATCATGGTCAGCCGCATTTCTTTTTGTGGCTAGTAATGGGTGAAGCAGGTTGACCGCAGCGTGTTGAGTCACTGAATCGTCAGAGGAAGATGGGGAAGCTGTATCACTCGGTGTATATCACCTATGTGGTGACCGAGATGGCGGAAGACAGCTGGAGTCGAACCAACCCAGGAGTGGCTGACACCCCTCACCGGGTTTGAAGCCCGGCCGCACCACCGGGCACGATTGCCTTCCCTGCAACACCTGCGTGTTGGGCAAGATCGCCGATTGTAGCGGCTCTGCGCGGCGGCTGCGGCTGGTGCTGCCGCTGACCTTTGGGTGGCTTACGAAGTGGTGCCAGCTTGCCAACGGACACCCGGGCGCAGCACATGCGTATCGCGCACGCGGCGGGTGTAGCCTACGCGGTCGAAAAACTCCAGAATCTGGATGGCGCGTTTGCGGCCCAGGGCGGTAGCGTCGCGGAACACATGGGCCTGCACCTCTCCGCGTTCGGCCTGTTGCGCGAGCTCTGCGGTGAGTGCCGCGAGCGCATCCATCGACGGCGCGGCATAGAACAAGTCCTTGACCACCTGGAACACGAGGCCCTGGCGCGAGAGTTTTTTGAGCAGCTGGCGCACCACTTCCTCTCCGGCGCCATGGTCGCGGGCCAGGTCGCGCACCCAGGGCGGGTCAAAGCGGCTTTCGGTGATGGCGGGCAGCAGGCGCTGGGCCAATGCCTGCTCGGCGTCGCTCAGTTGCACGGTGTGACCGGGCAGATGCAGCCAGGCGCCGCTGCTGGCGATGTGCCCGGTTGCGATCAGCGCATCGAGCAGGCCGTGGTAGAGCGCATCATGGGGGCCATGCTGCAGCGCTGGCAAGGCCATGCGGCGCAAGCGGGCCGCGTTGATGCCAGGTTCATCGGGTGCCAGTGCATGAAAGCGTTGCAGGGCCTGCAGCAGCTGGTCCTGCAGCGTCTGCCAGGCAGCGCGGTCCACCAGCAGCGCATCGCCGTCGGGCAGCGGCAGCTGGGTGCTGTTCTCTGCAACGGCCGGGTTGGCGGTACCGGTCAGCCGCACCAGCTGTGAGCGGGCCAGGCCGAGCGGCGCCTCGGCCAGCAGCGGGGCGGTGTCGGCCGTGGCTATCCAGTGCGCCAGCGCGGCCAGGTAGGCGAGGCGGCTGTCGCTGCGGCGCTTGCGGGCGGGCGCATAGGGATCGAGCACCATGGCGCCGGCAATGGTACGGCTGGCCTGGGCATTGCGCACGATGACGCGGTCACCCGGCAGCACCAGCGCGGGTGCGTCCAGCACCAGCTGGGCCAGCGCTTCGGTGCCAGGGGTCAGGTCGCCATCTTGCAGCAGGGCGATATGGCCGGTGCAGCGCATGGTGCCCAGGTGCAGGTGCACGGCCGACCATTGCGCCAGCGGCGCGGCATCGGCGAGCAGATGCAGGCGTACGTCGATGCGCTGGGTGGTCTGGCGCAGGCGTGCGTCCATGATCCAGTCGCCGCGCGTGATGGCCTCCTTGGCAATGCCCGCCAGGTTCAGCGCACAGCGCTGGCCGGCCAGGCCCTGCGCGCTGGCCTGGTTCTGCGCATGGATGCTGCGCACGCGCACGGGCGTGCCGCTGGCCGAATGCACGAGGCTGTCGCCTACGGCCACCTGGCCATTGAAGACCGTGCCAGTCACCACCGTGCCTTGGCCGGGCAGGCTGAAGACCCGGTCCACCGCCAAGCGGAACAGCCCGCCATGGGCACGCTGGGGCATGGCCTGGGCCTGCTGGTGCAGGTGCTGGCGCAGCGCCCAGACGCCCGGATCATCGGGCAGCGCGGCTGCGGTTTCAAAGATGGGCGCATCGGCCAGGTTGCTGCGCGCCAGAATGGCGCTGATCTCGTCCCGCACCTCATCGATGCGGGCGCGGGGCACGCGGTCCACCTTGGTCAGCGCCACCGTGCCCTGGCGGATGCCCAGCAGCTGCAATATTTCCAGATGCTCCAGGGTCTGGGGCATCACGCCGTCATCGGCGGCCACCACCAGCAAGGCATGGTCAATGCCCACGGCCCCTGCGGCCATCGTGTGCACAAATTTTTCATGGCCGGGCACATCGATGATGCCCAGCACATCGCCATTGGCCAGCGGGGTGTAGGCGTAGCCCAGCTCGATCGAGATGCCGCGCGCCTTTTCTTCCTTCAGGCGGTCCGTCTCCACGCCGGTGAGCGCGCGCACCAGGGTGGTCTTGCCATGGTCGATATGGCCTGCGGTGCCGATGATCATGCCTGGCCGTCCTTGCCGCCGCTGCCCAGGGCCAGCTGCTGCAGGTTGGCGGCAAAGGCGGCCTGGTCGGCCGCTTCCAGGCAGCGCAGATCCAGCCAGAGTGCATCGTCGCGCAGCCGGCCGATCACCGGGCGCGGCAGCTGGCGCAGCGCGGCTTCGAGTTGCTGCAGCAGGCGGCCGGCGCGTTTGCGCTCTTGGGGGCGTACCACCAGGCCATGGCTGGGCAGGCTTTCGACGGGCAAGGCGCCACTGCCGATCTGGCTGGTCATCGCGGCATGCTCCACCAGATAGTCCGGCCCCAGCAGGCGTTGCAGCGGTGCCTGCAGCGCAATCGCCTGCTGCTGCATGGCGGCAGCCGGGCGGGTGAAGAGGCGCAACGTGGTCAGGCGCTCGGCCAGCTTCTCGGGGTGCAGGTAGAGGCGCAACGTAGGTTCAAGCGCGGCCAGGGTGAGCTTGCCCACGCGCAGCGCGCGCTTGAGCGGGTTCTTCTTGATCTGGGCGATCAAGGCCTTGCTGCCGACGATGATGCCGGCCTGCGGGCCGCCCAGCAGCTTGTCTCCGCTGAAGGTGACGATGTCGGCGCCGGCCTCGATGGTTTCGCGCACGGTCACCTCATAGGGCAGGCCCCAGTCGCGCATGTCGATCAGGGTGCCGCTGCCCAGGTCCACGATCAAGGGCAGCTGGCGCGCATGGGCGATGCGCGCCACATCGGCCTCGGCCACCGACTTGGTGAAGCCGCTGATCGCGTAGTTGCTGCAGTGGACCTTCATCAGCGCGGCGCTGTGCTCGCCCAGCGCCGCTTCGTAGTCTTTCTCATGGGTGCGGTTGGTGGTGCCCACCTCGACCAGGCGGGCGCCGGCGCGCGTCATCACATCCGGGATGCGGAAGGCGCCGCCAATCTCGACCAGCTCGCCGCGCGAGACCACCACCTCCTTGTCGCGGGCTAACGTGGACAGCACCAGCAGCACGGCGGCCGCATTGTTGTTGACGATGGTGGCCGCTTCAGCACCCGTCAGGCGGCAGACCAGGTCTTCGACCAGGTCATCGCGGTCGCCCCGGCCGCCGTCGGCCAGGTCGTACTCCAGATTGCTGGGGGTCGCCAGCGCCTGCACCACGGCGTCGATGGCCTCCTGGGGCAGCAGCGCCCGGCCCAGGTTGGTGTGCAGCACCGTGCCGGTCAGGTTGTAGACCGCTTTCAGACGCGGCGCAAACAGCTGTTGGAGCTTTTGTTCGGCGGCGTCCAGCAAGGCATCGGCACCGTCTGCGCTGCTGCCCGCCTGTGCCAGCCAGCGGCTGCGGGCCTCGCCCAGCGCTGCGCGGATGGCCTGCGTGCACTGGGTCTTGCCGTAGCCGTCCAACAGCGCAGCGGTGCGCGGGTGCTGCAGCAGCTTGTCAACAGAGGGCAGGTGGGACGGTGCGTTCATGGGCAAACCAGCTCAAACAGGGGCAGAAATAAAAAAACGATGGGCTGCGGCAGCAGCGCCATCGTCCAGTATGGCATGGTGCCAAAACGTTCAGGGTGCGGGCACGCCCTTAATGCAGATCGGGCACGCTGCCATCGGCATCGGCCGCCTGCGGCTCGGCCACGGCCACGAACAGCAGCGGGTTGCCGCTGGCGCGCGAGAACGAGGTCTGCTCGCTCATCAGCAGGTCCAGCATCAGGCTGGCCAGGTCATCGGCCAGCGGCTCGGCCAGCGGGTCTTTTTCCTGGTTGACCAGCTTGCGGTAGCTGCCGCATTCGGTACAGGTTTCCGCCAGCACGACATCCTTGCCGCCATCCAGGCCCTGGTAGCGGATGCCCTTGGTCGATTCGCAGTCGCTGCATTTGACGCGCACCATATGCCATTCGGTCGCGCAGCAGCCGCAGTGCAGGTAGCGGTGGCCGGCCATCTTGCCGCCAATGCGCACCACGCCGGCAACAGGCTCGCTGGCGCAGACCGGGCAAATGGTAGCCGGATCGGTAAAGGGGATGTCGGCCAACCTGAGCTGGCTGGCGCGGGTGGCAAATACCACTTGCAACGCCGCCATGACAAATGGTGCCAGGCCCACATCGCGCGCAGCCAGCTCCTTGGTCAGCAGGCGTTTGGCCAGCGCATTGCGGTCCTCGGTGCTGCAGCGTTGCAGCTCGGCAATCAGCGGCTGCAGGGCTGGGGGCAGGCCATCGGCACTGCCCAGCTGGCCCAGCATGCTGTCCAGCACCTGGTGCCAGGCGGGGTCCAGGTGGTCAGCGGCAGGCAGCAGCGGCGACGAGAACTGCTGGGCCTGCGCGATAGCGGCAGCTTCAGGCGCCGCGACCTGCAGGCCCTGGGCGGCCTGGTGCTGGGCGTCCACCAGTTTAGCGATGAACAGCAGGTAGTCCGCAATCGGGTTGCCGTCGGCCAGCTGGCGAATGCGCTGGGCTCGGTCAAGGAACAGACTGCTGGTGTTGGGCAGCAGCACGCGCGGGAAACTGGTGTGGTCGAGCGACTCGATCTCACCGGGCTGAAGAATGCGTTGCATACGGGGATTTTCTCAAAAATCAACGCCGATAGTCCTGGCGGGGCTATCGGCGTTGGGGAGCGGGGCGGGGCCGACCCGGGGCAGGGCCGCTTGCCGGGGCATGCCCGGCAAGCGCATCAGGCACCGCGCTTGTGGCTCGTCTGCTTGTCCATGTCCGTGCTGTCGCCCGTCATGCGGCGGTACCACAGCGGATGGTGGTAGCGCGCCCAGGCGCGGGTCACCGTGCCGCGCGTCATCGCGCGGATCGTGCCCTTGGTCCAGATGGCGGCGTAGATGTGGGCAATGATCAGACCGATCAGGCCGAAGGCCGACAGTGCATGCAGCAGCGCCGCAGCGCGCACCACATTCACCGGCAGGTTCCACCAGGCGCGCCACATCAGCACGCCGGTCACCAGCAGGCCCGCCATGCACAGCACCAGCATCCAGAACAGCGCCTTCTGGCCGCCGTTGTACTTGTCCACCGGCGGCATCTTTTCGTGCTCACCGTTGACCAGCGCCGGCACGTTCTTGAGCCATTCCACATCGTTCTTGCGAATGATGTTGAGCTGCCAGAAGCGGAAGAACATCAGCACGAAGCCGACGGTCATCACCAGGCCGATGTATGGGTGCAGGATGCGGGTCCAGGGTCCGCCACCGAACAGGTTCGTCATGAAGAAGAACGAGGGATGGAAGAACGCCAGACCCGACAGGGCCAGCAGCACAAAGCTGATCGCGACCACCCAGTGGTTGACGCGTTCGCCAGCGGTGTAGCGTTGAATATCACGGGTCTTGCTTTTCATCGTCCAGACTCCTCGTGGTGGTCAATGCCCTTTTCCGCACGTGCCCTGGCGGCTTCTTCCTCTTCCAGCTCCTCAGGCACTTCGATCGGGCCCTTGGTGATGTAGTGGAAGAAGCTGCCGACGGCCGCAACGCCCAAGGCTGCCAGCGCCAGTGGCTTGGCCACACCCTTCCACAGGCTCACCATCGGGCTGATCGATGGATCATCGGGCAGGCCGTGGTAGAGCGAGGGCTTGTCGCCATGGTGCAGCACATACATCACGTGGGTGCCGCCCACGCCTTGCGGATCGTAGAGGCCGGCCTTGTCAAAGCCGCGCTCCTTCAGATCGACAATGCGCTCCTCGGCGCGCTCCTGCATGGCGGTCTTGGTGCCAAACATGATCGCGCCGGTCGGGCAGGTCTTGACGCAGGCAGGCTCCTGGCCGACGGCCACGCGGTCCGAGCACAGCGTGCACTTGTAGGCCTTGTGGTCCTTTTTGGAGATGCGCGGAATGTTGAACGGGCAGCCGGTCACGCAGTAGCCGCAGCCCACGCAGTTTTCCTCCTGGAAATCCACGATGCCGTTGGTGTACTGCAAGATGGCACCGGGAGAGGGGCAGGCCTTGAGGCAGCCCGGGTCTTCGCAGTGCATGCAGCCGTCCTTGCGGATCAGCCATTCCAAGTTGCCGGTGGCATCGTTTTCGTATTCGGAAAACCGCATCACCGTCCAGGAGTTGGCCGTCAGGTCGGTCGGGTTGTCGTAGACCCCGGCCGCGACCGTGCCCACATCGTCACGCAGATCGTTCCACTCCATGCAGGCGGTCTGGCAGGCCTTGCAGCCGATGCACTTGGAGACATCGATCAGCTTGGCCACCTCGCCGCCATGCGGGCTGCGCACGCTGGGCGATGGGGTGGTGGTGGCGGAGCGGCGCTTGATATCCAATGATTGAAGAGATGACATCGCTGCTCCTTAGATCTTCTCAACCTTCACGAGGAAGGTCTTGAACTCTGGCGTGTTGCTGTTGCCGTCACCCACAAACGGGGTGAGGGTGTTGGCGAGGAAGCCAGGCTTGGTCAGGCCCTTGAAGCCCCAGTGGATAGGAATACCCACGTGGTGCACCGTCTTGCCTTCGATCTGCATGGGCTTGATGCGCTTGGTCACCACCGCAGCGGCCTTGATGTAGCCACGCTTGGAGCTGACCTTCACCATCGCGCCCGTCGCAATGCCGATCTCCTTGGCCAGCGCCTCGCCGATCTCGACGAACTGCTCGGGCTGGATGATGGAGTTGAGCAACGCGTGCTTGGTCCAGTAGTGGAAATGCTCCGTCAAACGGTAGGTCGTGCCCACATGCGGGAATTCGTCCGCCTTGCCGAAGGTCTCCCAGATGGCCGGGAAGACGCGAGCCGCCGGGTTGCTGACGGCCTTGTCGTTCTTCGGGTACATCGGGTTGTAGCCCAGCGGGTTGTCGAATGCCTCGTAGTGCGTCGGGAACGGGCCTTCGTTCATGCCCTTGCGGGCAAAGAAGCGTGCCACCCCTTCCGGGTTCATGATGAACGGACCAGTGCCCGTCTCGGGCGCGATGGTCGGGCCGTAGTCCGGCACATCAGCGCCGCCCCAGGTCTTGCCGTTCCACTTGACCAAGGTGCGGTTCGGGTTGAACGGTTTGCCTTCCAGGTCCGCGGATGCGCGGTTGTACAGCACGCGGCGGTTGGCCGGCCAGGCCCAGGCCCAGTTCAGCGTATTGCCGATGCCGGTCGGGTCGCTGTTGTCGCGGCGGCCCATCTGGTTGCCCGCCTCGGTCCAGCTGCCTGTCCAGATCCAGCAGCCACTCATCGTGGAGCCATCGTCACGCAACTCGCCAAAGCCGGACAGCTGCTGGCCGGCAGGGCGCAGCACCTTGCCATCGGGCGCGGTCAGGTCGGTCAATGCCCGGCCGTTGTACTCCTTGGCGATTTCCTCGGACGAAGGGTGCGCAGGCTGTGCATAGGGCCACCACAGGTTCTGGATCGGGTCCGGAAACTTGCCGCCGTCCTTCTGGTAGGCCGCCTTCATGCGCAGGTGCAGGGCCGACATGATCGCAATGTCGGTCTTGGCTTCACCCGGCGGCTCGGAGGCCTTCCAGTGCCACTGCAGCACACGCGAAGAACTCACGACTGCGCCATCCTCTTCTGCGAAGCAGGTGGTGGGCAGGCGGAACACTTCGGTCTGCACCGATGCGGTGTCGATGTCGTTGTGCTCGCCGTAGTTCTTCCAGAACTCCGAGGTCTCGGTGGCCAGCGGGTCCATCACGACCAGGAACTTGAGCTTGGCCAGACCGTCGCGCACGCGGCTCTTGTTGGACAACGCCGCCAGGGGGTTGAAGCCCTGCGCGATGTAGCCGTTGACCTTGCCTTCGTTCATCAGCTCGAAAATCTGCAGCATGTCGTACTGCTTGTCGAGCTTGGGCAGGTAGTCATAGGCCCAGTTGTTGTCCTTGGTGGCCGCCGGTCCCCAGAAAGCCTTCATCAGGCTCACATGGAACTTGGGATAGTTTTGCCAGTAGCTCATCTGGTTGGCACGCAAAGGCTTTTGCGTGCGCGCGTCGATGTACTTCTGGTAGTCCTGCTCGCCCTGGTTGGCCAGGGTCAGGTAGCCCGGCAGTGCGTTGGACAGCAGGCCCAGGTCGGTCAGGCCCTGGATGTTGGAGTGTCCGCGCAACGCGTTCATGCCGCCACCGGCGACACCGATATTGCCCAGCAGCAGCTGCACCATGGCGCCGGTACGCAGGATCTGCGCGCCGATCGAGTGCTGGGTCCAGCCCAGTGCGTAGAGGATGGTTGCGGCGCGGCCAGCCTGTGCCGTCGATGCGAGCTTTTCGCAGACATGCAGGAACTTGGCCTGGGGCGTGCCGCAGACGCTCTCCACCTTTTCAGGCGTGTAGCTGGCGTAGTGGCGCTTGAGCCATTGGTAGACGCAACGCGGGTGCTGCAGGCTCGGGTCGGTCTTGACGTAACCGTCCTCGCCCAGCTCGTAGTCCCAGCTGGCCTTGTCGTAGGTGCGCTTTTCGGGGTTGTAGCCCGAGAAGATACCTTCGTCGAACGCAAAGTCTTCCCGCACGATGAACGTGAAATCGGTGTAGTTGCGCACGTACTCGTGGTGGATCTTGTCGTTCATCAGCAGGTAGTTGATCACACCGCCGAGGAAAACAATGTCCGAACCGGAGCGGATAGGGGCGTAGAAATCCGCCACCGAAGCCGAACGGTTGAAGCGCGGGTCGACCACCATGAAGTGAGCCTTGTTGTGCTCCTTCGCCTCGGTCACCCATTTGAAGCCGCAAGGGTGGGCTTCAGCGGCATTGCCGCCCATGATCAAAATAACGTCCGCGTTCTTGATGTCGACCCAATGGTTCGTCATCGCTCCACGGCCAAACGTCGGGGCAAGACCTGCCACCGTCGGGCCGTGTCAGACACGGGCTTGGTTATCGAACGCCAACATGCCCCAAGAGCGGGCCACTTTGTAGGTGATGTAACCGGCTTCGTTGCTGGAGGCCGAAGCGGCCAGCATGCCGGTCGAGGTCCAACGGTTCACCGTCAGGCCATCATCGGTCTTCTCGAGGAAGTTCGCATCGCGATCGTCCTTGAGCAGCTTGGTGATGCGGGTCAGGGCCTCATCCCAGGACAGGCGCTTCCACTCGTTGGAGCCGGGCGCGCGGTATTCGGGGTAAAGCAGGCGGTTGGGGCTGTGGACGATGTCCAGCAGCGATGCGCCCTTGGGGCACAAGGTGCCGCGGTTGACGGGATGGTCGGGGTCGCCTTCGACGTGGATCACAGAGAGCTTGGCGTTCTTGCCGCCATCGCCCAGCGAGTACATCAAAATGCCGCAGCCAACAGAGCAATACGTGCAGGTTTGCCGTGTCACTGTGCTGCCGACCAGCTTGTACTGGCGAACTCCGGCAAGTGCGGTGGCGGGCGAGAAGCCCATCACCGCCAGGCTGGAACCCGCCAGAGTCGAACCAGTCACTTTCATGAACTGGCGTCTGGAGAATTGCACCATGGGGTGTCCTTTCAACGAAGGATGCTTGTTTTCTATGCTTACGACACAAATTGTAGTCTTCTCCCTCTGAAAGCAGAATAGTTGGGCTTTCCGGGTATTCAGCGGGTTTGACAAATTGGTAAAAATGCGAGGACGATCCGTTGTGGCGAGAAATACCAATACAATTCACAAACTTGCATGGAATTGTGAATAATATGCTTCATGAATTTCTTGCCGCCTGAATCCAAGGGGGAGACCATGGACCACCACAACGGGGCGGCGCGCCGTCCCTTTTTGCTCTGGGCGCTGTCGGCATCGGCGCTGCTGGCGGGTTGCGGCTCGTCGCCATCGCGCACCGCGCGGCCAGCGGCGGGCCGGCGCTCCGCCACGGAGGTGGCCACCTCGCCGCGCGTTGACACCGGTGTAGTGCCCGTCAATCTGGGGCTGAGCGGCGAGTTGCGCGAGGCGCTGTATGCGCGGGTCATGCTCGTCGTCAACACGCCCTACACCTATGGCGGCAACACGCCTGAAGGCGGCTTTGACTGCAGCGGCCTGATCCAGTATGCGATCCAGGGCATCACCACGCGCCGCCTGCCGCGTACCACGGCCCAGTGGGCAGGGGTGAGCGCCGAGATCGACCGGCGTGATCTGCAGCGCGGCGATTTTGTGTTCTTCAACACCATGGGCGGGCGCTACTCGCACATGGGCATTTATGCCGGCAACAACCAGTTTGTCCATGCGCCGTCGAGCGGCGGCGTGGTCAAGACGGTGAGCCTGGACAATCCCTATTTCTCACGCCGCTTCACCGAGGCACGCACGATTTTTGACGCATGAGAATATTCATCGGCTGAATAAAACAAGAGGCAGCGCGCCCAAAACGGCGGCAAATTCGGGGTCAGCGCCAGGCATAGGCACCCCAGGGGTGCGAGGCATCCTGCAGCCAGTGCTGCAACTCCTCCGGGTCCAGGCTGCGGCCCAGTGCGTCCGAGCGGCCTTTGGCCACCCATTGTGCGCGGCCCTGGATATAGGCGCTGCCCAGCTCCTGCCAGTTGCCAAAGCAATCGCGGGCACGCGCGGCATTGAGCTGCAGCAGCTGCCACTGCTGCTCGGCGCTGAGCCAGCCGAGCATGGCTGCGGTGCGCACAAAAAAGGCAGTCCGGACGCAGGCAAAGGCCATCGCGGCACGCGCGTCATCCCCCGCCTGCAGCCGCTCCACATCCAGGCACCACCAGCGCGTGCGCATGCGCTCGGGCAATTGCGCGCGCACCTGCGCATCGTCCAGATCGGTGCGCAGGCCAAAGGCATGCAGGGCCATGGGCCGCAACGATGCTGCCAGGCCGGCGGTGGGCGAGGGCATCGCGCTGTCGGCAAAGCCATCCTTGAGCGCATGGAAGGCCATCGGGTGCGCCAGCGCCAACGCCCAGTTCTGTTCGGGCGTGAGCAGGTAATGCCCCAGCGGTCCTGACCGCGCCGGCGCCTGGCCGCCCCATTGCCGGCGAAAGGCGCGCACGCATTGCCATACCAGCCACAGGCCGATGGCAGCCACCAGGAGCTGGATCATCGCTGCGCCTCCGGCCGGGGGTGGGCCTGCATCCTGGGAGGCGCTTTGCCGGCCTGTTCCAACGTGTAGGCCAGCGCAGGCGGCAGGTGCTGGCCGGCCAGCAGGCTGCAGTCATGCGCTGCAGCCAGCCATTGCACCAGCGGGGAGGTGTGCTGCAGATGGGGCAGCAGCCTGGGCTGGCGCTGCCACAGCTGCAGTTGTTCGGCCTCGCTGTGCAGGTTCTCGACGGCGTGCCAGCCCGGCTGCGCGCCGCTGGTACGCAGCAGGCGCATGCCCAGCGCATCGTCGGGCGTGTCGTCGCTGGTGTTCAGCTGGTTCAGAAAGGCGATGACATCGGCGCGGTAGCGGTCCACCGGCGGGCGGTTCTGTTTGCCCTTGATCTGGTCGATGCGCAGGCGGCCATCGGCCTGCAGCCAGGCATTGATGGTGATGCGCGGCTGGGCCTGGCCGGTGCGGTAGCTGAAGATGCGCATGCGGCCTTGCTCGCAGCCTTCGGCATAGTGCTCGCCGTAGCCGCCCGTCAGCTGGTGGCGGTTGGCAAACTGGCCCAGGCAGTGGCGCATCATCTGGCTCTCGTAGGCCATCTCTTCGCGCAGCACGCCGCTGCTGGGCAGCAGTTCGACAAAGGCTCCCTGGCTGCCTTGCCACACCATCTGTACCGCATGGGGCTGGTGCTGGCGCCAGCCGGCCAGTTGCTGTGCCTCGAAAGCCTGGTGCTCCTGCGTCCAGCGTTCCAGCGCCTGCGGGCAGTTGATGCGGGCGAGCTTGCCTTCCAGCGAGGTGCCCTTGCGTGACTGCAAAAACTCCAGCAGCTGGCGCTCCAGCGCCAGCACGCTGTCGTGGTCGGGGTCGATCCACCACAGCGCGGCTGCCGCTGGCGCTGTCTCGGGACCGGTCTTGCGGGCCAGCAGCGCCAGTGCCCAGGCCGGCGCGCCGGCGGCATAGCGCTGTTGCAACGCTGCGGTGGTGGTGAGGGCCTGTACCGCATCGGCCGGTGCGTTGAGGTTACCGACCAGATAGCGGTAGAAATGGTTCTGCAGCCAGGCGGCAATGTCGGGCGCATCGCTGCGCGCGCGGCTGCGCGCGATGATGCGGGCCTTGAGCTCGGGCGCGTTGACCACATTGCGCGCCAGGTACACCGTGCTTGTACGCATGGAGGGGCTTACCAGAACTTCCACCAGGGCTTGCCGCCACCTGCAGCCGGTGCAGCGGTGATCAGCTGGGCGTTGAGCTGGTCGATCGTGGTCTGCAGCTTCTCGCGCTCGGCCGGGTCGTCGGCCCGCGCGCAGGCCAGCGCCTGCTGGTAGATCTGCATCGCTTGCTGGTCCGTGCCCGAGGTCTGCATCGCATCGCCTGCGCGGCGCAGCAGGTAGGCATTCTGGCGCTGCGCCAGCTCGGGCAGCAGCGCCTGCAGGCGTGGCAGCACCTCGGCGCCATGCGTGGCCGAGTAGTAGTCCAGCTGGTTCAGGAGACTGCGCAGATAGTCATAGCGCTCGCTGCGCTGCTCGTCCTCGTCGAGCTGGCTCCACCATTCGTCCAGGCGCTCCAGCCAGATGCTGTTTTCCACATTGCGGTCTTGCTTGTAGAGCGCATAGGCCACCTTGGGGAAATAGTCGCAGGGGCTGTGGCGGCTGTAGCCGTTGTCCTGGCTGTAGTGCCACAGCTGCTCGGCCGCCGGGATGAGCTGCGCGTAGTTGTCGCTGTCGATATGGGTGGATACGATGCCGTTGTAGTGCTCGGCAAACGGGCTGGTGGCAATGCCTTTGGCATGCAGCGCGAGCGCGCCGTCGTAGTTCTCGTCGTTGTAGCGGTACTTGATGGCCAGGTTGTTGCACAGCATCGAGTAGTCATGCAGGTTGCCGTCCTTGTAGCTGCCCTGTCCGGTGGCAAACCAGTGTTCGAAGCGGGCCTGTCCGGTCTCATAGTAGTGCTTGATCCAGCGCAGCAGCTCGTCGTAAGGCCAGTCGGCGGGCAGCTCTTCGCCCTCGCCGCCAATGGCTTGCATCAGCGCCTCGTCGTCATCGAGTTGCACGCCCATCGCGTAGCACCAGCTGCCGCCATCGCAGCGGATATAGGGCGACTGCAGCGCGCTGGCCAGGCCCGCCACGCGGGCGCGGCAGACAAACAGGCGGTAGGCGAGCTCGCCATTGGCGTACTGGGGGCGCTCGGACAGCGTCTCCAGCAGCGGCAAGGCCTGCGCATAGTCCTGCTGTTCAAACAGATGGTTGCCCTGCAGCAGGCGCCACATCGGGTGGTTCAGCGACTGCTGCTGTACCAGCGCGCTGTAGTGGGCAAAGGCCTGCTCGGCGTCCATGTCGGCAGGCAGGAACTCGGCCAGGTCCTCGTCCTGGGCGGCGGCCATCAGGGTCAGCGCCCAGTACGGCGCACCGCCCGGCTCACCCAGGTGGGCCAGTGCCTGGCGGCAGGCAGCTTCGCGCGATCCAGGGCGGCTGTGCAGGGTGCTTTCGAAACACACATGGGCGGCCTCGGGCAGGCGGGCGGCCTGCACCAGCCAATCGATCAGCCGGGCGCTGGTGCTGTCATCGCTGTCACGCACCAGCGCAAAGCGGCCTTCCTGGCCCTTGCTGATCGCGGCATCCAGCGCGCCTTGCTGGTGCAGGCTGGCGGCGGCCAGGCGTGCGAGCTGGGCCCGGGTATCGCGCCAGGCGGCGGGCGATGCGTTGCTGGGCAGGCTGGCCAGGGTCAGTTCGCTGTGCTGGGCCAGCGCGTCGGGCGCAAGCGCAATGATGTCCTCGCCCAGCAGCAGCCAGTCATCGGTGTCGATGTCCTGGCCCGCTTCTGCGCGCTGCAGCTTTTGCAGCGCATAGTGGCCCAGGTCGCGGGCCGCCGTGCTGTTGCCCTTGGCCGCTTCGATGCGGCCCAGGCGCGTGGCCAGCATGGCATCGTCCCAGGCGCGCAGCTGGGCGCGGTCGGCCTGCTGGCTTTTGTACTGGTGTTGTTTGCGGTAGATCTGCTCTTGCAGGTCCAGTGCCTGGGCCTGGTGGGCGTGGCGCGCCAGGTGGCGCCAGGCGCGGTCGGGATCGCCCAGTGCGCCGGCCTGGTCCACAGCCGCCATCGCCTGTGCGATCACGTCGCGGTACTGCTCGCGCGGCAGGCCGGGCACATCCTCGGCGGCATCGGCTTGCAGCATCGCCATCGTGACGGCGGCGTCGCGCTGGGCGTCGGCGGTCAGCTCCTGCAGCAGGCGGGCCTGGTGCTGCTGCACGGCGGCCAGGGCCTGGGCCGGCTGGCCCGCCATGCTCCACAGCCGGTAGACGCGGCGCAGCTGGTCCAGGTCCTCGGGCTCAAGCGCGCGCGATGCGAGCTGCTGGGCCGCTGCCGCCTGGCGGGCAGGCCATTCCTGCGTCTCGTCCTCGGTGTTGAACAAGGTATCCACATGGTCCAGAAAGGCATCAAGCGCTTCGCTGCGCAGTGCGGTGGACGGGTCGGACACGGGTGCCATGGTGATGATGCCTTTCTGGTTTTGGCGCATCCCTCATGCGCCCCTGCATGCTAACGGGCTCCAGCACGGGTGTGGCCTTTGCGGGCCACCAACGCTGGAAAGTGGGCTATTTTCACCGTGTTTCGTGTGGCTGACCAGCGCGGTGCCGGCAGGCCAGCGATGCGCCTCAATCGGTGATCAGCACTTCGCCGCGCAGCGTATAGGTCATCGTCTCGGTGATGCGCACATCGACCATCTGGCCGATCAGGCGCTCCTGGCCGGGGAAGTTGACCACGCGGTTGCACTCGGTGCGGCCCATCAGCTCGCCGTTGTCGCGCTTGGATTTGCCTTCCACCAGCAGGCGCTGCACGGTGCCCAGGCGCTCATCGCTGATGGTCTTGATATTGTGGTTGATGACGGCCTGGAGCTCCTGCAGGCGGCGCAGCTTGACCTCGTAAGGCGTGTCATCGGGCAGGTTGGCGGCAGGGGTGCCAGGGCGGGGGCTGAAGATGAAGCTGAAGGAGTTGTCAAAGCGCACATCGTCGATGAGCTTCATCATTTTCTGGAAATCTTCCTCCGTCTCGCCGGGGAAGCCGACGATGAAGTCGCTGCTCATCGCCAAATCGGGGCGGATGGCGCGCAGCTTGCGCACCGTGCTCTTGTACTCCATGGCGGTGTAGCCGCGCTTCATCGCCATCAGGATCTTGTCGCTGCCGTGCTGCACCGGCAGGTGCAGGTGCGAGACGAGCTGGGGGATCTTGGCATAGGCCTCGATCAGGCGCGGCGTGAACTCATTGGGGTGGCTGGTGGTGTAGCGGATGCGCTCGATGCCGGGGATCTCGGCCACGTATTCCAGCAGCAGCGCAAAGTCGGCAATTTCGGCCGTATCCCCCATCTTGCCCAGGTAGGCATTCACGTTCTGGCCCAGCAAGGTGATTTCCTTGACGCCTTGCGCAGCCAGGCCCGCGACCTCGACCAGCACGTCCTCGAACGGGCGGCTCACCTCTTCACCGCGGGTGTAGGGCACCACGCAGTAGCTGCAGTACTTGGAGCAGCCTTCCATGATGGACACAAAGGCCGACGCGCCTTCAACACGGGCGGGCGGCAGGTGGTCGAACTTCTCGATCTCGGGGAAGGAGATGTCGACCTGCGGCTTGGCCTTGGCCGCGCGGGCATTGAGCAGCTCGGGCAGGCGGTGCAGGGTCTGGGGGCCAAACACCACATCAACATAGGGCGCGCGCTTGATGATCTCGGCGCCTTCCTGGCTGGCCACGCAGCCGCCCACGCCAATCAGCACGCCTTTTTCCTTCAGGTGCTTGATGCGGCCCAGGTCGGAGAACACCTTCTCCTGCGCCTTCTCGCGCACCGAGCAGGTATTGAACAGGATCAGGTCGGCCTCGTCCATGTCCTGCGTGGGCTCATAGCCCTGGGCGGCGCCCAGCACATCCGCCATCTTGTCCGAGTCGTACTCGTTCATCTGGCAGCCGAAGGTTTTGATAAATACTTTTTTGGACATGGTGCAAATCTCGTGGGGACCCCCGGGGCTGCGGTTGCAGGCCTGAAGGAATACCGTCATACCGCAGAAAACCAGGCGCCAGATGGGCGCCCTGCTGCTCAGGGGGGTGGGTGCAAGGGCCGCCCCGCCAGGCTTTGACCGCAGCGGTCAGCCCATGCGGCGGCGCCAGGGCGCTTTATTTAAAGAGTCCGCTCCAGAAGCCGTTGTCGGCGCGGTCGCGTTTGAGGGCGGCTTCTTCGCTGTTCAAGATCCAGGCGGCATGCACGCGGCCGCTGGTTTTCTCGATCACATAGTTGACCGTCAGCTTTTCATTGAGCACGGTGCCGGGGCGTATGGTGGTGTTGCGAGGGTTGTAGAGCTTAAACGCGGGAGCGAGGCCCACCGACTGGCCATCAATGGTGGCCTCGGTCGGGCTGGTGACCACCAGGTAGCCGCGCAGCGCCTGGGGCGGGAAGGCGCGCACCGGGCCCTGGAACGGGGCAAAGGTGGCGGTCTGCGCCAGGCTGGGCAGGGCACTGATGCCGGCCAGTGCCAGCGCGAGTGCAGCGAGGCTGGCGCGCGTGGCGCGCCGCAGGCGGTGGTGTGTGGTGGGGAGTGTTGTGCAGCGGTTCATGGTGTATATCCAGGGGCTGGAGGCCGCATTCTACAAACAGCGGCGGTGCCACAGTCCGCCACTGGGGCAAGCGGGGGCGTGGGCTAGGCGGCAGGCGCCCGGGTGCTGACGACGAGGCCGGCCAGCACCAGCGCGATGGCTGCCAGCAGCGCCGGTGACGGCAGGCGCTGGTGCAAGACCAGCTCCAGCAGCGCGGCGGTCACGGGACCCAGGGCCTGGAAGGCAATCACCAGCGATGCCTCCAGGCGGCCCAGCGCCCACAGCAGGCAAAAATAGCCCAGCCCGCTCGACAGGCCGATGAACAGCATGTGGCCCCATTGCAGCCCCGAAAACACCGGCCACAGCGGCTGTCCCTGCCAGCTGCAGTACAGCGTCAGAAACAGCACTGCAGCGGCCATCGCCAGGCTGCTGGTGGGCAGCGCCGGGTAGCGCCGCATATAGGGGCCGTAGAGGATGCTGGTGGCCGCGCCGACCAGGGTGGCCGCCAGCAACGCGGCCATGCCGGAGCCGGCCCGCAGGTCCAGGCCGCCCGCTGCACCCGCGCCTCCCGTCAGCAGCACTGCGACGCCGCCCACCGCCAGTGCCAGGCCTGCCAGCCTGCGGGTGCTGAA
Organism: Comamonas sp. SY3; assembly: GCF_041730275.1. Classification (NCBI taxonomy): domain Bacteria; kingdom Pseudomonadati; phylum Pseudomonadota; class Betaproteobacteria; order Burkholderiales; family Comamonadaceae; genus Comamonas; species Comamonas sp. SY3. The sequence continues at coordinate 130,335 of NZ_JBGTYN010000013.1, forward strand.
GGCCTCGCGCCTTGACAGCGCTGCCAGGCACCAGGTGAACAAGGGCATCGTCGCAAACACCAGTGCGCAAGTGGAGGCGGGCAGCCGCGCCAGCGCATGGTTGAGCAGCAGGATCAGCACAGCAAACTGCGCCACGCCCAGCAACGCAATGGCCAGCGCATCGCCGGCGCGGTAGCGCGGCCAGGTGACGAACAGCGCCGGGCCGGCGAGAATGGCCAGCCCGATCGCATAGCGCAAGAATGCCAGGCTGGCTGGCGATGCGGCGGGCGATAGCACGCTGGTGGAGACCATGGCCGCGCCCACCAGCATGCCCGTGGTGGCGGCCGCCCACAGCGCGGGATGGCGGGCCTGCATCGCCCGCCTAGGCGCCGTGCAGGCGGCGGCTGAACTGCTGCTCCACCACGGTCGAGCCCCATTGCTGACCGGCTTCTTCATGCACCAGCACAAAACCCAGCGATTCGTAGAGCCTGCGCGCCGCGTCCAGCCCCTGGAAGGTCCACAGTTCGGTGCTGGCAAAGCCGCGCTGGTCGCAAAAGGCGAGCGCCTGCGTCAGCAGCTGGCGGCCTACGCCGCCGCCGCGGCAGCCGTCATCGAGAATGAACCAGCGCAGATGCGCCTGGTTGTTGCCGAGGTCCTGGCCGTCAATGGCGACCGAGCCGACGATGCGTTCGTTCTGCACGGCGGTCCAGATCTGGTTGCAGGGCTCGCCCAGGCGGCCGCTGAATTCGGCAAGGCCCGAGGCCACCTTGCTTTCGAAGAAAGCGCCAAAGCCCCAATGCCGGGCATAGAAAACCGCATGCATCTCCGCAATGCGGCCGATCGCACCGGCGCGGTAGCCGCTGTGGATCTGGATGCTGTAGGTGGCTGCGCTGGCGGAGCTGGCCTGGCCTGTCGCACTGCCCAGCCGGTGCGCTTGCAACGCCTGGGCATAGGCGGTCAAGCCCTGCGCCACCGCCTGCTGCAGCGAGGGGTTGAGCTGCGCCAGCGCGCTGCGCACCTGCATTTGCCCGTAGGCGTGTATGCCCGCTACTGTGCGTTGGCCTTGCGCTGACAGCTGCAATTGCTTGGCGCGTGCATCGTCAGTGCAGGGCTGCTCCTGCAGCTCGCCGTTGGCGATGAGCTTGGCCACCATGCGGCTGACGCTGGATTTGTCCAGCCCCAGGAAATCCGCCAATTGGGCGGCGGTGACAGTGCCATGCGCATCGATTTCCAGCAACGCATGGACCGCAGACGCCGAGTAGGGCGTGGCCGCCAAGGTGTTGGCCATAAAGCCCAGCTCCCGCACCATCGTGCGGGAGGCGCTGCGGATGTCGTTGACCAGGGGGGTGTCGGCTGTCATGCGGCTCTCCAGTAGTTGGTTGCAATATACATCCATATGGTTGTATGGTGCAACTTTTTTGGAGGGTGTGTCTACCGCACCCCGCATCTACAGCGCTCAGGCTGCATCCAGCCGGTAGCTGGACACGGCCAGCCCACCCATGAAGGCATCCTCATGGTAGATGCGCACGGCGCGGTCGGCCTCGGCGGCACCGACGGCCACCATCAGCGGCAGCAAATGCTCCTCGCGCGGGTGGGCAATGCGGGCCGCCGGGGCATCCTCCCAATCCAGCAGGCGCTGGCTGCGGCTGGCGCTGTCCACCTGCAGCATGGTCTCGGCCAGCCAGTCGTCAAAGGCCTTGGAGGGCACCCTGGCCTGCGGTCCAAAGGCGCGCAGGTTGTGGTACGACAGGCCGCTGCCGATGATCAGCACCTCCTCATCGCGCAAGGCAGCCAGCGCGCGGCCCAGAGCCAGGTGTTCAGCGGGGTCCAGGCCCCGCCGCAGCGACAGCTGCACCACCGGCACCTGGGCCTCGGGGTAGATCGCGGCCATCGGCGAGAACATGCCGTGGTCATAGCCGCGCTCGGCGTCCTGCTCCACGGCGATGCCGGCCTGGGCCAGCAGCCCCGCCACCCGCTCGGCCAATGCTGGCGATCCTGGTGAACGGTAATGGATCTGGTAGGTGTGGGCCGGAAAGCCGCCGTAGTCATAGATCATGCCGGGCTGGGGCGTGGACTGCACGGTGAAGCTATCGGCCTCCCAGTGGGCGGACACCATCAGGATGGCGCGCGGTGTGCGGCCGATCTGGCGCGGGATATCGGTTAGCGAGGCGGCCAGTTGCGCATAGTAGTCATGCATCTCGGGCATCCAGGGCCAGGGGCCGCCGCCGTGGGAGATGAAGTACACGGGCAGGCGGCTGCCGCTGGTGGTGATATTGGTGCTGGCGGGGGCGGTGTGGGTGGTCGTAGTCATATGGAAAACTCCTTGACTCCACTGTAGTAGCTGCCCAAAAGGAAACCAAGTAGCTAAAATGCAGTGGTTGATTTCCTGTTGAGAAACTATGGACCAGCTCATCAGCATGCAGGTGTTCCAGGCGGTCGTGGACAACGGCAGCTTTGCCCAGGCCGGCGAGCGGCTGGGCATTTCGGCGCCGATGGTGAGCAAGCATGTGGCGCAGCTGGAGCAGCGCCTCGGTGCGCGCCTGCTCAACCGCAGCAGCCGCCATGTCAGCCTGACCGAAGCGGGCCAGCGCTGGTATGCGCAAAGCCGCCTGGCTTTGGAGATGCTCGATGCCGCCGCCCAGGAGATCGGCCAGCACAACCAGGCCCCCAGCGGCCAGCTCAAGATCAGCGCGCCGGTCTGGTGCGCCACGCCGCAGATGGCGCGCATCCTGGCGCGCTACCGCGCCCGTTATCCGCAGGTGCTGGTCGACATCCACCTGGACAACCACAAGATCGACCTGGCCACCGCCGGCTACGACATGGCCTTGCGGGCCTCGTCGGACCCCGCGCCGCATCTGATTGCCCGCCCGCTGTGCCAGGTGCCCTTCTACCTTGTGGCCAGCCCCGCTTACCTGGCGCAGGCCGGCTCGCCCCAGCAGCCTGCCGACCTGGCCCAGCATGCTGCGGTGCTGCCCAGTTATGTGTCGCTCAGCCCCCTGCAGTTGACCCAGCCCGGTGGCCGCAGCGCGCCGCTGCATGTGCAGCCGGCCCTGCTGTCCGATGATTCCAACCTCAGCCTGCATGCGGTGCGCGCCGGCATGGGCCTGGGTTTCCTGCCCTCGTGGCTGGTGGAGGACGATCTGCGCAGCGGCCAGCTCCAGCGGGTGCTGCCGCAGTGGGATGCGCTGACCGTGACCCTGTATGCGATCTACACCAGCCGGCGCTACCTGGCGCCCAAGGTACGCAGCTTTATCGATTGCCTGTCGCAGGCGTTGGGTGGCGGGGAAATATAGATGTGGATTCTCAACGCTCCGTTAATTAAAGATAGGGAATCCAATCTAGCTTGCATAATCCTTGAAAAGGAGATTCCTGATGAGTGCTTATGGTAGTGATTCGAGGGTGGCGGTTCTGGTCGATTGTGACAATACCACTCCAGAAATATTAGAGTTCGCTTTAAGGGTGGTTCCTCAATTCGGTCGTGTAGTTCTTAGGCGCGGATATGGAAATCATGCAACTTTGGCAAACAGGTGGCAGGAGGCTTTAGTAAGGTTGGCATTTACACCTTGTCTGCAGTACCAGTACGCTCCAGGTAAAAATACATCAGATATCGCTCTGGCACTCGATGCTGTAGAGGCATTGTTTGACGCGCGGGCTGATACCTTTTGCTTGGTCACCAGCGATTCTGACTTTGCTTATCTCTGTCGTAAGTTGCGAGAGCGGGGCGCCACGGTTCATATTGTGGGAGAGGCAAAAAGTCCCGACGCCTTGCGTAATTCAAGTGATCAATTTTTCGAATGGGTTCCCCATACTCCTAAATCCTCGCCAGAGCAAGTGGCTTTAATTCAAAAATCGGATGGTCCGAAAAAGGATGATGCAAAGGCAGTCTCTAAACACAGACCGTTGTTTGTCATTGAAGCCGTCAAGTTGTTAGCAGCGGAAACCGTCGAGGGTAAAGTCCAGCTGGGCCCCCTCGGGACATATCTTCGAAGAACATACCCATCGTTTTCTCCGGAAACCTATGGACACACGGGATTGCTGGCGATGCTAAGTACTTACGATCGTCTGACTTTGGAACACGTTGCGAAAGGGCCTTGGCTCGTAAGTATTCGTGAAGCATCAGGAAAATGAAATTCTTAGCTTTTGCCAAGCTGTTGAGTACGTCTAAATGTCAAATTGATGCGTTGGTTTTGTACTAGTGGGTGTGCTATGGGATTGACCCCGTCGTGAATTGGCATCACCCCGTGGTAGCGCATGCGGTCCACGCCGCCCCAGACCACCACATCGCCATGCTGCAGCGGCAGCTTTTGCGTGGCATCGGCGCGCTGGTCGCCGCCCCACAGAAAGATGGCGGGCAAGCCCAGTGACACCGACACGATGGGGTGGCGGGCATCACCTTCGTCCTGGTGCAGGGTCAGGCGGGTGCCGACGGTGTAACGGTTGATCAGGCAGGCATTGGGCACAAAAGGGGGCAGGTCGGCAGCTTCTGCCGCCTGCGCAGCCAGTGCTGCAAAAGCCGGTGGCATCGGCGGCCAGGGTTGGCCGCTCAACGGATCGGTTGCGGTATAGCGGTAGCCGCGCTGGTCGCTGTACCAGCCGAAATCGCCGCAGTTGGTCATCGCCACCTGCATCTGGCGGCCGCCCGGCGTGCGCAAATGCCGAAACGGGGCCCGCTGCACGAGTTCCTGCACCTGGCGGAGCAGGTCACTCTCCCAGCGCAGTGCAAAGCCGCGCAGCACGCAGGCCTGGTGGCCAATGGCAATGCGCTCCCAAGGCATCTGGCCTTCGTCGGCAGGGGGGCTGAACAGGTCTTGCATGCCGCCTATTGTGCCCCGCTGACCTGTGCTGCAGAGTCGGACGGGACGCTGGCCTGGGGCTGGGCGCATCTGTGCACCCCTAAAAAAACCGCAGCGCCTGTGGCAGGCGCTGCGGTGGGATGTGGTGGTCGTAGTGGGACTTGAACCTACGACATCAGCATTATGAATGCTGCGCTCTAACCAACTGAGCTATACGACCGACGGGCTCCATTGTAGAGGCGGATGGGCGGCCTGCCGGGCACCTGCTGCGAGTTTTTCAGCCATCAAAGCAGATGCGGCAAAGAGAAAAGCCGCAGTGATTGTGCAATCACTGCGGCTTGTAACCTGGTGGTCGTAGTGGGACTTGAACCTACGACATCAGCATTATGAATGCTGCGCTC
>NZ_JBGTYN010000014.1:0-134776 GCF_041730275.1 Comamonas sp. SY3
GAAATCAGCCGCCGAACTGCGCCGCCTGCACGCCGAGATACAGCAGCTCAAGGCCGAGAAGGCCGAAATGGCAAGACTGCATTTCGAGAACTATGAGTTCCAGCGCACGAAAGCCGACAATGCCACTGCAACTGTGTACCAGTTTCACTATGCGATGAAAGATGCTGGCTGGCATCCAGGCCGCACCGACGATGATTTGACGGAAATCATTCGCGCCAAGGGGCGTGAGCTGGCCCAGCTATCAGCGCGGCAGGCTGCGCCGGATGAAGCACTACGGGACGCGCTGGTGCGTGCCAGAGATTGGTTTGAATCCCAGGCAAAGGTGGTCAGCAAGGGCTGTGGATCGCCGTGGAACCTCATGCAGTTGCGTGATGAGCGCGATGCAGCGGATTCCGCTCTCTCAGCTGCCCCTCCCCCACCTGAGCGGGAGCCGCAGAAGCATGAAGAGAATCGCGAGCTGGCTGAGACTGCCATGCGCTTCGTCGATCGCGCAGGTGATGTTCACCCCGGCATAGACGATGCAGACCGCATATGCGCTGAGTTCCACGCGGCCATGATGGAAGTGATCGAAAAGTGGCACCCGATGCCAATGCCACCAGGAATAGGAGCCACCAATGACAACCCCTGACCCAAGCCGTGAGGCAGACCGCTGGCAGCCAATCGAGACTGCGCCGAGGGATGGCACGCACTTCCTTGCTTTGATCGGAGGCCTGCCCTATGAGGCGCGGTTTGACGAACAGGGCCGCTTCATTCGATTCATCCACACCAATATTGCGCCGGGCGCGGTTTGGAAAATCCATCATCAAGGCGGCAGAGAGCTGCGCGAGCAGCACCTACCGCCAGAGGAGCCGCGCTACGTGCCAACAGGGATGATCTGGCAGAACGGCTTCGACTTCAAACCCTCCCATTGGGCGCCTCTCCCCGTCGCCCCAAAGCAGGAAGGAAGCACATGAACAATCTGATTTTCCGGGCTATGACTTTTGCACGAAAGGTGCATGCCCAGCAAGAACGCAAATACACGGGAGAGCCTTACTTTATCCACCTGGCTGAGGTCGCGGCTATTGTCGCGTCTACCCTGGCCGTAGATGAGTTCGGCTTTGAGGATGCCGTGGCTACGGCATGGCTGCACGATACGGTAGAGGATTGCGAGGTAACCCTTAACGAGATAGAAAACCTGTTCTCCTATCGAGTTGCTCTTGGGGTTTCCGGCCTGACAGATATCGAGACAGGTGCGAACAGAGCCGAGAGGAAAGCAAAGGCCCGAGAACGGCTCGCAGCCTGCTCGGGATGGATTCAAACCATCAAATGCGCCGATCTCATCAGCAACACATCGAGCATCGTCAAGCACGACCCGAAGTTCGCAAAGGTCTACCTTGAAGAAAAGCGCCTACTGCTGGATGTGATGGACAAGGCTGACCCTCGGCTGCGCGAGATGGCGTATCGACAATTCTCGGCGCTACCAAGCTGGGAGTGAGCCATGACCACCAAACGCTCCCGCAAATGGGGTGACAAACGAGCACCCCTCCCCGAACAAGACGAACCCGAGCCCCGCAACTGCGGGGTTCTTCATTTTGGAGATTGATATGAACGATCTACTAACCCTCTCCGACATCGCCAAACTTCACCACTGCGGAGACCGCCATGCACGCGATGTTCTGGTCAAACTTCCCGGATTTCCGCCACCCGCACCAACCAGCACGCCAAGAAAAAGACTGTGGCTCAGAAGCGAAGTTCGTGCATATTTATTCAGAAAACCCGCACAAATCCCGCACAAACCTCAGAAAGCCTTATAGCGCAATGGTATTGCTGCCATGGTGCGGTGCCAGCATCAGGTCGGCACGCAAAGCGGCTGGCGCATCGGCATGGCGCTGTACCAGCGCCCATTCCTGGGCACGCTCGATGTCGCCGGGCAACAAGGCGGCCGCTGCATGGCCACCAAGCGCTGCGGCCTCGATACGCAACACACAGCTCATGGGATTGCCCGAGCTTTGCCTGGGGATGGGGCTGTCGGCAGCACCCAGCTCCTGCTCGCCTGGAAACAGCACGCTGAACTGCACGCCATCCCAGGTCCATGTCTGGCCCGCAGCACAGTCCTGCCAGGGCGCGGCGGCTATGCCCAGGCGCTGGCGCTCATGGGGCAGCAGCGAGCCCAGCACGCCGGCAGGCCGGAGTTGCTCGACCACCGCCTCGGCGCCGCCGGTATGGTCCACATGCCCATGGCTCAGCACCAGCAGATCGAGCCTGCCGCTGTCCAGCCCGCGCACGTCCATCGCCCGCATGGCCGGCACCACCACCCGGTCACCGGCGTTGCTGCCCGGGCCATACAGCGGGCCGGCGTCGTACAGCAGGCTATGCCTGGCCGTCTGCACCACCACCGCCTGCCCCTGGCCCACATCGAGCGCCCACAGTTCAAACTGGCCATGCACCGGCCGCAGCGGTTGCCAGAACAGGGCTGGCAGCAGACAAGGCAGGCCCAGCAGCCGCAGCCGCCAGGGCCAGGGCAGCACCAGCCACACACCGCCCAGCACCGCAGCCAGCGCCGCCCAGCCAGGTGCCGCCGCCAGCCACAGCGCCGCATGGGGCCAGCTCGCCAGCCATTGCAGGACCAGCATCAAGGGCTGCAGCGCCCAGGCCGCCGCCGTCCACAAGGCTGGCAGCACCGCGCCCAGCAAGGCCAACGGCGTGACCACCCAGGTCACCCACGGAATGGCCAGCAGGTTGGCCACAAAACCCACCACCGACACCTGGCCAAACAGCAGCAGGGACAAGGGCGTGATCGCCAAGGTCACCACCCACTGCTCGCGCAGCAGCTGGGCCGTGGCGGCCAACGCGCCGCGCAGGCCGCGCTGTGCCGCGCCCAGGGCGGGCGCTGCGGCCGCGCGGTTGCCGGGCCCTCGGTCGGATGCAAACAAGATACCGACTGCCAGAAAGCTGAGCCAGAACCCCGCCTGCAACAAGGCCATCGGCTGGGCCAGCACCACGCAGACGCAGGCCAGCAACCAGCGCATGTACCAGGGCCACTGCCGGCCGCTCGATGCCAGCGCAGCCACGACGACCAGCATCAGCACCGTGCGCTGCGCAGGGATGCCCCAGCCGCTGAACACCGCATACAGCCCAGCGCACAGCACGCCACCCCACAGCGCGACATGGGGTGCCGGCAGCCACAGGCACAGCGCCGGGCTGCGCCGCCAGACGATGCGGATCATCGCCGCCGATACCCAGGCAAACAAGGTGATGTGCAGGCCCGAGATCGCCATCAGATGGGCCACCCCGGTGATGCGGAACACACGCCAGTCCTCGCGGTCAATGGCGCGCTGCTCGCCTGTCACCAGCGCCACCAGCACACCGGCAATGCGTGCCCGCTCTGCCGCCTGCGGCTCGCCCGGCGGCGCCAGCTGCTGCACCATGCCATCGCGCACCGCCTGCCGCAAGCGCTCCACCGCATGGCCTTGCCGCGATGCCAGCAGCTGTGGCTCCAGCGCCTGCCCGTGCCGCACATAGCCCGTTGCCTGCACCCCTTGCTCCCACATCCACATCTCGTAGTCAAAGCCATGCGGGTTCAGGCTGCCATGGGGAGCGCGCAGACGCACCGGCAACCGCCAGCGCTGCCCCGCCTGCAGCAGCGGCAAGGCGCCCTCTGCCGATGCAGGCTGCTCCATCGGCACGCGCGCAAAGGCGCGGTGGTCTGCGCGGTACCAGGACAGGTCGACCAGCGGCGGCACGGCTACCGCCGCCCCCTCCAACCAGGCCTGCTCGGTCTTCAGCCGAAAGCGCTGGCCGCCGCTGACCGGCAAAGGCATCGCCACGATGACACCCTCCAGCTGCAGGTCCACACCCTCAAATAGCGGCTGCAACTGCGAGTGTGCTTGGTGGACGGCACGCATGCCCGCCAGGCCAAACGCCAGCGCGGCGGCTGCCAGGCAGCATAGAGCGCGATCCGGCCACGGCAGCGGCCTGCGCCAGCGGCTCAGCAGCAGACTGGCCACGGCCCCCAGCAGTGCCGATGCGGCGTAGTGCCAGCCCAACCCCAGGCTGGCCTGCTGCAGTTGCACCGCCGTACCGGCCAGGATGCCCCACAGCCAGGCGGCCGGCCGCCAGTAGCAGCGCCTGCCCGGCCCTCCCCTGCGCGGGTCCGCCGGCTGGGCGGAAGAAGTCTCCATCATCCCCACATGCTAGGCAGCGCTGCCCATCAGCCCGATCCGGACTTGCCCTAAAGTGGGTCGTTGCCCCTCTCAGGCGACACGGGCAACGACGCTCAAGCAGGGCATTTGTGCCACACTGGCGCTTTGCCCCGCCTCCATTGTTGAAAGGATTCCATGAGCGTTTACGACAAACTCCAGGCCCTCGGCATCAGCCTGCCACCGCTGGCGGTGCCCGCTGCCGCCTACCTGCCCTATGTGCAGACTGGCAACATGGTGTTTTTGAGTGGTCACATTGCCCGCAAGGATGGCAAGCCCTGGGTGGCGCAGTTTGGCCGCAACATCAACACCGAAGAAGGCAAGCTGGCAGCGCGCGCCGTGGCCATCGATCTGCTGGGCACCTTGCAGCATGCCGCCGGCGGCGATCTGAACCGGGTCAAACGCGTGGTCAAGCTGATGAGCCTGGTCAACAGCACCGGCGACTTCACCGAGCAGCACCTGGTCACCAACGGCGCCAGCGAGTTGATCGCGGAGGTGTTTGGCGCTGACAAAGGCGCCCATGCCCGCAGCGCCTTTGGCGTCGCCCAGATTCCGATGGGTGCCTGCGTCGAGATCGAGCTGATCGCCGAACTGGCCTGAGCCGCACACCACGCCATGCGGCGCCCATGCCCTGCGGGTATGGCGCCGCATTGTTTTTGCATGCGTGCTGGGCCGGCGCTAGCTCTAAGATGCCTCTCTTCCTCACCCCAGCAAGGACCAGACCGGCATGTGCATCTACGAACAACTCCAAGCCCTGAACATTGAACTGCCACCGGTGCGCACGCCCGCCGCAGCTTACGCACCCTATGCGCAGACAGGCCAGCTCGTGTTTATCAGCGGTCACACGGCCAGCAAGAACGGCCAGCCCTGGACCGGCAAGCTCGGCAAGACCATGGACACCGCTGAAGGCCAGCAGGCAGCACGCGCGGTCGCCATCGACCTGATGGGTACTTTGCAGGCAGCGGTGGGCGGTGACTTGAACAAGGTCAAGCGCATTGTCAAGCTGATGAGCCTGGTCAACAGCACAGAAGACTTCACCGAGCAACATCTGGTCACCAACGGCGCCAGCGAACTGCTGGCCCAGGTGTTTGGGCCGGACAAGGGAGCCCATGCCCGCAGCGCGTTTGGCGTGGCCCAGGTGCCCCGGGGCGCCTGTGTGGAGATTGAACTCATCGCAGAAGTGGAATAAATCTGTAGATTAATCAATAGATTTTTCGCTAAATCCCTACAACAGCCGCAGCCATGCGGCTTTCTTGTGGGCGCCGTATCATGGCAGTCGCTTAACGCCCCACCCTGCCCGATTGATATTAGCCATGCAAGAGCCCCGCCCCGCCTCCTCCTCCAACAACACCACCCGTGGCAACGGCGGCTTTCAACGGCTGCGCAGCGGCTGGCTCGTGGCAACGGCCTGCTCTCTGGTGGCCTGTGCCTCGACCCCGGACGAGGACAGCCAACGCCGCTACCAGGCATCGCCCCAGTATTCGTCCGCTGAAAAGCGCTTTCAAAACCCGCCCAATCCTGCCGCCAAGCCCCATGCCGGCGGCTTCCAGATCTGGTCGCGCTTTCTGTTCGGTGACAAGAGCGGCACCACACCGCTGGACAGCATTCCCGTCAACACCGTCACCCCGGCGCAGCTGCAGGCGCTGCCCGCGGATGCCAACCATGTGATCCGGCTGGGCCACTCGTCGCACCTGCTCAAGCTCCAGGGCAACTACTGGCTGATCGACCCGGTGTTTGGCGAGCGGGTATCGCCGTTCAGCTTTATTGGCCCCAAGCGTTTCCACCCCACACCGCTGCCGTTGCAAGACCTGCCGCCCATTGCCGGCCTGATCCTGTCGCACGACCACTACGACCACCTGGACGAGCCGACGATCAAGTTCCTGCTGGGCAAGGTGGAGCGCTACTTTGTGCCGCTGGCCGTGGGCGCACGCCTGCGCGGTATGGGGGTTGAGCCTGATCGCATTGTCGAGCTGGACTGGTGGCAGCAACAGCAGCACGCCGGCGTGGAAGTGACCGCCACGCCCAGCCAGCATTTCTCAGGCCGCACGTTGAGCGACCGCAACAGCACGCTCTGGGCGTCCTGGGTGCTGCAAACGGGTGGCCAGCGTATCTACTACAGTGGCGATACCGGCTACTTCCCCGGCTTCAAGGCGATTGGCGAGAAGTTCGGCCCCATGGACCTCGCGCTGATGGAAAACGGCGCCTATGACGCCTACTGGCCCTCCGTCCACATGACGCCGGAAGAAACCATCCAGGCCTTTACCGATGTACGCGGCCAGGTGCTGTACAGCGTGCACAACAGCACCTTTGCGCTGGCCATGCACGGCTGGCGTGAACCCATGGACCGGCTCGCAGCACTGGCCCAGCAGCAAGGCATCCAACTGGCCACGCCCGAGATCGGCGAGGTGCTGACCGTGGGCCAGCCGCGCAGCAACAAGCGGTGGTGGGAAGCACTGCGCTAAGCGCTTTCTTCGACTTCAGCACCGCCCGCCCCCGGACTTACTCCACCTCGATCTGGGCGCGCTGCGCCACATCGCGCATCAGCGGCAGCTCGCGCTCCACGCGCGCCTTCAGCGCACTGCCATTGCCCCAGGCAGGGGTCAGGCCAATGCTCTCCAGCTTCTGCTGCGTGGCGGGCTGGGCCATCACATCGGCCAAGGCGGCCTCGAGCTTGGCACGCACCGGCTCGGGCAGGCCGGCAGGCGCCAAAAAGGCAAACCAGGTGCTCATGTCAAAACCGGGAAAGCCGCTTTCCGCAACCGTGGGTACGTCGGGCAGCAAGGCCAGGCGCTGGGCGCCCAGTGCGGCAATCGGCTTGATCTTGCCGGCCTTGATCAGCGGCGTGGTCGCCACCACGGTGTCCACCGCCAGTTGCACCTGGCCACCCATCAGCGCCGTCAGGCTCGGTGTGCTGCCGTTGAAAGGCACATGCAGCATGCGGATGCCGGTCGCGCTCTTGAGCATCTCGCCGCCAAAATGCACCGATGAGGCCGGGCCAAAGGAGCCGTAGGAAAAGCGGTCCGGCGCCGCCTTCGATTGCGCCACCAGCTCCTGCAGCGACGTGGCCTTGACGGCCGGGTTCGCCACCAGCACCAGGCCCATGTCTGCGACCAGGCCCAGCATGCTGAAGCTGCGCACTGGGTCATAGGGCAGCGCCTTGCGCACCACCGGGTTCATCGCCAGGGTGGAGCTAGCGCCCAAGAACAAGGTATAGCCATCGGGCGCCGATTTGGCGACCTGCCCGCCCGCCACGGCCGTGCCTGCCCCCGGGCGATTCTCCACAAACACCGACTGGCCCAGCTTCTCGCTGAGCTGCGATGCCAGCAGCCGGCCCAGAATGTCCGTGGCGCCACCGGGCGCAAAGGGCACCACCAGCTTGATCGCACGGTCAGGGTAGCCTTGGGCCCACGCAGGGCGCAAGGCCAGGCTGGCAGCGCCTGCGGCCAGGCAGGTCAAAAAGCGGTGACGGGATATCGGCATGGACATGGGATCTACCTTTTTGTCGACAAACGGGTGCAGGACCCTCGCAGGCCAGCGCTGCAGCAGCGCTGGCTCTGTGGCGGTCTGCGCAGAGGAAATGCGGTGGACCAGCAGGGGCGGAGCGCGCGGTTCACCTAGCCCAGCAAAGGGCTGCGCCGGCGCGCGTGGCCGCTGGCCTGGTCGTAGGCATGGCCGATTTGCAGCAGCGCCCGGTCAGCATGCGTGGGCCCGATGATCTGCAGGCCAGCGGGCAGCCCGCTGGGGCCAAATCCGGCGGGGACGGACAGGGCCGGCAAGCCGGCCATCGTGGCACCGACCACCGTCTGCATCCAGCGGTGGTAGGTGTCCATGCTGCGGCCGCCCACGGCATGGGGCCAGTCCAGTTCGGCCTCGAACGGGAACACCTGTGCAGCGGGCAGCACGACGAAGTCATAGCGCTCGAACAGGCGGCGCAGCACTTCGTACCAGCTGCTGCGCACCTTGGCGGCGGCATAGATGTCCATGGCTGACAGCGCGCGGCCCCGCTCCATTTCCCACAAGGCCTCAGGCTTGAGCAGCGCGCGCTTTTGCGGGTCGTCGTACAGCGCCGCGTTGGCGCCCGCCACGCTGAAGCTGCGCAGATCGATCCAGGCGCGCCAGAGCTGCTCCAGGTCAAAGTCGGGCAGCACCTCATCCACTGTGCAACCGATGTCGGCAAAAGCGCCCAGCGCCGCGCGGCAGGTGTCGAGCAGGCCCGGCTCGGTGGGCAGGTGGCCGCCCAGGTCACCCAGCCAGGCGATCTTGCGGCCCCGGAAGTCGCGCTCCAGTCCCTGGCCCCAGTCCTGCGCGCCATCGCTGCGGTGGGTCAAGGGCAGGCGCGCATCAAAACCTGCCTGCACCGACAGCAGCAAGGCCAGATCGGGAATATCGCGCGCCATCGGCCCGGCCACGCTGAACTGCTGGAAAAACACTTCATCGCCCGGGCCATGCGGCACGCAGCCCACCGAGGTGCGCAGGCCGTACACATTGTTGAAGGCAGCTGGCGTGCGCAGCGAGCCCATCATGTCCGAGCCATCGGCCACGGGTAGCATGCGCAGCGCCACGGCCACCGCAGCTCCGCCGCTGCTGCCGCCAGCCGAGCGGCTCTGGTCAAAGGCATTGCGCGTGGTGCCGTAGACCGGGTTATAGGTATGGCCGCCCAGGCCAAACTCGGGCGAATTGCTGCGCGCCACAAAGAGCGCACCGCCTGCGCGCATGCGCTCGAAAATCACCGCATCGCTGCTGCTGACCTGGCCCTGGAAGATCGGCGAGCCCTTCGTTGTCACCATGCCCGCGGCGGGTGAAATATCCTTGGGTGCCTGCGGAAAGCCGTGCAGCGGCCCCCGGCTTTTGCCCTGGGCCAGTTCGGCATCGAGCTGCGCGGCCTGGGCCAGCAGCGGCTCGCGCGGCATCGGCGCGACCAGCGCGTTCACCGCAGGGTTGAGCCGGTCGATCTGGCCCCAGAAGGCCTGCAGCACCTCGGTGCAGGACAGCGCGCGCCGCTGGATGGCCGCCGACAGCGCCACGGCGCTCAACTCGACGATGCTGTGGTCGGCAGGAACAGGCTGGGATGGCATGGGAGGTATGTCTCTTGGATGTCGTAAAAATCCAGCATAGGCAATGCTGCCCATTTCGACAATCACAATTTTTTGCGGTTATCGTTGCGTTTTTTGCAAAGCAGACCATGACCCCCTCGCAACACCTCCAGGACACCGCCATCCGCTATTTTCTGGAAGTCGTGCGCAGCGGCTCGGTCAGCGAGGCCGCGCTGCGCCTGAATGTCTCGGCGTCCGCCGTCAGCCGCCAGATCGCATCGCTGGAGGAAGTGCTGCAGGTGCCGCTGTTCGAGCGCCGCCCGCGCGGCATGGTGGCCAGCGCGGCCGGTGAGTTGCTCGCCACCCATGCCAAGCGCCATGCGCTGGAGGCCGAGCGCGTCGTCGCCGATATCGAGGCGCTGCAAGGCCTGCGCCGAGGCCAGGTGCGGGTCTGCGCATCGGCCGGCTTTGCGTTTGAGTTTCTGCCGTTGGCCATGGCCACGTTCCGGGAGCAGCACCCGGGCATGCAGTTCCAGCTGGTGTCCGCCTCGCCCGCCCAGGTCACCCAGGCCGTCCGCAACGGCGAGGCCGACATCGGTCTGACCTACAGCCGTGTTGCCGTGCGCGATATTGATGTGCAGCACCGCCAGAACTCACCGGTCATCCTGATCATGCCGCCCGGCCATCCGCTGGCCCGCTTTGCCAGCGTAAGCCTGGCGCAAATGCAGCCCTACCCGCTGGCCTTGCTGGACGATGGCAATACCGCGCGCCAGCTGTTTGACATTGCCAGCGGCCAGCGTGGCCTGGTGTTTGAGCCCGTGCTGGAGAGCGGGCAGTTCGATGCGCTGGTGCGCTTTGTGCTGCATGGCGGCGGGCTCACCCTGGGGGGCGAGGTCACCGTGCGCGAGTATGTGCGCCAGGGCCTGCTGCACACCGTGCCTATCCGCGAGCGCGGCATGCATGCGCGCTTGATCGAACTGCAAACGCTGACGGGCCGCAACCTGCCCCGGGGCGTGCGCGCCTTTGTCGACCATTTGCGAGCGCTGTTGCCAGCGCAGCGTTGATCGGCGCTGCAACGACGGGACATGAAAAAGCCCTGCCGGGCGATACCGGGCAGGGCTTGGGAGCGGTGGATGGTCGTGGGCAGTGCGTTTTATTCAACGCGGAACACGGCGTTGGGCTTGAAGCCCAGATCGGCGAGCTTGCCTTTTTTGGCGCGACCGGCCTTGGCATTGTTGAGGCTGCGGATCTCCAGGGTTTCCTCACGGGCCTTGCCGCCGCGCCCGATCCCTTCGATACGGATGCTGCGCGTGTAGACGGCGACACCGGCGAGGCGGTCCTTGTCCTCCAGGTCGATGAGCTTGAGCCCCTTGCCACCCTTGGCCATGTGGTTGAGCTCGGCGACCTCGAAGGTCAGGATGCGGCCGCCGACCGAGGCGCAGGCCACATGGCTGGCATCGGCCAGTGGCAGGCTGCCGCTGCTGCCCGAGATATGCGAGGGGGCGCACAGCGTATCGCCATCGTCCAGGCTGACAAAGGCCTTGCCACCCTTCTGGCGCGAAACCATGTTCTCCACCAGCGCGGTGAAGCCATAGCCGGCGCTGCTGGCCAGCAGCAGGCGGGCGGACAGCGGCCCGGCAAAGTAGTACTGGATCTGGGTGCCCGCTTCGAGCTCCATCAAGGTGGTGACCGGCTGGCCATCACTCCGGCCGCCCGGCAGGTTGGCGACCGCGACCGAGTAGACCCGGCCGTTGCTGCCAAAGACCAGCAACTGGTCCACCGTGCGGCATTCAAAGGTGCCATACAGGCTGTCGCCCGACTTGAAGCTGAAGCTGTCGGCCGCGTGGCCATGACCGGTGCGGGCCCGCACCCAGCCTTTTTCCGACACCACCACGGTGACCGGCTCATCGACCACCTTGACTTCGGCGACGGCCTTTTTCTCTTCCTGGATCAGGGTGCGGCGGGCATCGGCAAACTGCTTGGCGTCGGCTTCGATCTCCTTGACCATCAGGCGCTTGAGCGACGCAGGGTTGGCCAGAATGTCTTCGAGTTTGCCCTGCTCTGCGCGCAGCTCGGTCAGCTCCTGCTCGATCTTGATCGCTTCGAGGCGGGCCAGCTGGCGCAGGCGGATTTCCAGGATGTCGTCGGCCTGGCGCTCGCTCAGGTCAAAGCGCGCCATCAGCGCGGCCTTGGGCTCGTCGCTGGCGCGGATGATCGCGATCACCTCGTCGATATTGAGCAGAATGGTCTGCCGGCCTTCCAGGATATGGATGCGGTCCGTCACCTTGGCCAGACGGTGCTCGGAGCGGCGCGTGATCGTCTTCTGGCGGAACTGGATCCACTCTTCCAGCATCAGGCGCAGCGACTTCTGCGTGGGCTTGCCGTCGATGCCGATCATCGTCAGGTTGACCGACGAGGAGCTCTCCAGGCTGGTATGCGCCAGCAGGCAGGTGATCAGCTCGGACTGCGCAATCTTGCCGGTCTTGGGCTCGAACACCAGGCGTACCGCTGCGTCCTTGCTCGACTCGTCGCGCACGCCATCGAGCAGGGACAGCACGGTGGCCTTGAGCTGGCTTTGCTCCTGCGTCAGGGTTTTCTTGCCGGTCTTGATCTTGGGGTTGGTCAGGTCCTCGATCTCCTCGAGCACCTTTTGCGAGGACACGCCGGGCGGCAGTTCGTTGACGACCAGTTGCCACTGGCCGCGCGCGAGCTCTTCGATGGTCCAGCGCGCACGCACCTTGATCGAGCCGCGACCCGTGCGGTAGGCATCGGCAATGTCCTTGTCGCTGCTGATGATCTGGCCGCCACCCGGGTAGTCCGGGCCGGGAATGATCTGCTGCAGGTCGAAGTCCGTCATCGCCGGCTTCTTGATCAGCGCCACACAGGCATCGGCCACTTCGCGCAGGTTGTGGCTGGGGATTTCGGTGGCCAGGCCGACCGCAATGCCGCTGGCGCCGTTGAGCAGCGAGAACGGCAGACGCGCCGGCAGCTGGCTGGGCTCCTCGGTGGAGCCGTCGTAGTTGGGCACAAAGTCCACCGTGCCCATGTCGATCTCGTCGAGCAGCAGGCTGGTGATCTTGGACAGGCGCGCCTCGGTGTAGCGCATCGCCGCAGCGCCATCGCCATCACGGCTGCCAAAGTTGCCCTGGCCGTCGATCAGCGGGTAGCGCTGGGCAAAGTCCTGGGCCATGCGCACCAGCGCGTCATAGGCAGATTGGTCGCCATGCGGGTGGAAGCGGCCCAGCACATCGCCGACGACACGGGCGCTTTTGACGGGCTTGGCCGCCGTGGCGCGGTTGGGGCCGCTGTAGCCCAGGCCCATGCGGTCCATCGCAAACAGGATGCGGCGCTGCACCGGCTTCAGGCCATCGCAGACATCGGGCAGCGCACGGCCCTTGACCACCGACAGCGCATATTCCAGATAGGCGCGCTGCGCGTAATTGCCCAGGTCCAGGCTGTCGCCGTCGTCGGGCTCGGGGTTGGATAGCAAATCCAGACCGGTTTGTTCACTCATGGTTGTTCAGCTTTCTTTGCTTGTGGCACGGCTGCACGCGGCTGTGGTTGGTGTTGTCATTCAGCGGCATGGGCAGCGGGACATTCGATGGCTCCGTCAGACAGGATGCGAAGCCCAGACGCAGACAGGGCTGCGGCCAGGCAAGGCAAAAGCGGCAAAGCCATCGATGCTGGAGACATGCAATCAGATATCGATTTCTACTTCGTGGCCATGGAGTTCCATCAGGTCGCGGCGGGCCGCAGCCTCGCCCTTGCCCATCAGCTGGGTCATGACCTCACGGGTGGCCAGCAGGTCGGTGCGGCTCAGGCGCACCGGCAGCAGGCGGCGGGTGTCCGGGTTCAACGTGGTTTCCCAGAGCTGCTCGGCATTCATCTCGCCCAGGCCCTTGAAGCGGCTGACCTGGCATTTCTCCCGGGGTACGCCATCCTTGGCGGCCTTGTCGAAGATGGCATGCATCTCCGCCTCGTCCAGCGCATAGACCTTGGCCGCGGGCTTTTTGCCCCGGGCAGGAATATCGACGCGGAACAGCGGCGGCCGCGCCACGCAGACATGGCCTTTCTCGATCAGCTGCGGGAAGTGCTTGAAGAACAGGGTCAGCAGCAGCACCTGGATGTGCGAGCCGTCCACGTCCGCATCGCTGAGGATGCAGATCTTGCCGTAGCGCAGACCGCTCAGGTCCACCTCGTCATCGGGGCCATGGGGATCGACGCCGATGGCCACCGAGATGTCATGGATTTCGGTATTGGCAAACAGGCGGTCGCGGTCCACCTCCCAGGTGTTGAGCACCTTGCCGCGCAGCGGCAGGATGGCCTGGGTTTCCTTGTCGCGGCCCATCTTGGCGCTGCCGCCGGCCGAATCACCCTCGACCAGAAACACCTCGTTGTAGGCCAGGTCGCGGCTTTCGCAATCGGTCAGCTTGCCGGGCAACACGGCCACGCCGCTGCCCTTGCGCTTTTCCACCTTCTGGCCGGCGCGCTGGCGCGTCTGTGCTGCCTTGATCGCAATCTCTGCGAGCTTCTTGCCATATTCGACGTTCTGGTTCAGCCACAGCTCCAGCGCAGGCCGCACCATGCCCGAGACCAGGCGCACGGCGTCGCGCGAGTTCAGGCGCTCCTTGATCTGACCCTGGAACTGGGGATCGAGCACCTTGGCAGACAGCACATAGCTGGCGCGGGCAAACACGTCCTCGGGCATCAGCTTGACGCCCTTGGGCAGCAGCGAGTGCAGTTCGATAAAGCTCTTGACCGCCTGGAACAGGCCGTCGCGCAGGCCACTTTCATGCGTGCCGCCGGCGGTGGTGGGGATCAGGTTGACATAGCTCTCGCGCACCGGCTGGCCTTCGTCGGTGAAGGCCACGCACCAGGACGCCCCTTCGCCCTCGGCAAAATGGTCGTCGCTGCGGCCGGCGAAGCCCTCGCCTTCGAACACCGGAATGAGCGGGTCCACCGGCAGGGTCTGCAGCAGGTAGTCCTTGAGGCCACCCTTGTACTGCCAGGTCTGCGTCTCGCGGCTCTTGTCCTGCGTCAGCTGCACGCTGACGCCGGGCATCAGCACCGCCTTGCTGCGCAGCAGGTGCACCAGCTCGCCCATTGGCAGATGGCTGGATTCGAAATACTTGGCATCGGGCCACACACGCACCGTCGTGCCCTGCTTGCGGTCACCGCTGACCATCGGCCGCACCTTCAGCGGCTCGACCACATCGCCACCGGCAAAGGCCATCGTGGCGACGGAGCCGTCGCGGTGCACGGTCACTTCCATGCGGGTGGCCAACGCATTGGTCACCGACACCCCCACGCCATGCAGACCGCCGGAGAAGCTGTAGGCGCCGCCCTGGCCCTTGTCGAACTTGCCGCCCGCATGCAGGCGGGTAAACACCAGCTCCACCACCGGCGCATGTTCTTCGGGGTGCATGCCAAAGGGAATGCCCCGGCCGTCGTCCTCCACACTGATCGACGCATCGGTGTGCAGATAGACGCGGATCTTCTTGCCAAAGCCGGCGAGTGCCTCGTCAGCGGCGTTGTCGATCACCTCCTGGATGATGTGCAGCGGGTTGTCAGTACGGGTATACATACCCGGGCGCTGCTTGACCGGTTCGAGCCCCTTGAGGACCCGGATCGAGCCTTCTGCGTATTCACTGGTAGACGTGTTTTTGCTTGCCATAACTTTCCATTCTAGCGGCTGCCATTGTAAATAGCTGTATAGATAAACAGGTGGATTTGTTGACGATTCACGACGCTTGGTCGCAACAGCCTGCAATGGGCTTGGCTGGCCACTGGGCAATATGCGAGAGACAGCCGGTTTTGGGGGTTGGAGTAACAATCCGTGCATAACGAGACAAGCTAGGACTATGCAAAACAACGCACAACAATTGACGATGGCCCGCGTGCTGCTGTGCGGCGGCGCCGTGGTGACGCTGTCGATGGGCATCCGCCACGGATTTGGCCTGTGGCTGCAGCCGATCACGCAGGAGATGGGCTGGACGCGCGAATCCTTTGCGCTGGCGCTGGCGGTGCAAAACCTCAGCTGGGGCCTGATTGGCATCTTCACCGGCATGCTGGCCGACCGTTTTGGCGCCAGCAAGGTGCTGGTCTGCGGCGCGCTGCTCTATGCGCTGGGCCTGGCCGGCATGGCCTGGGCGCCCAATACGCTGGTGTTCGCGCTCACGGCCGGGCTTCTGATCGGCATGGCGCAGACAGGCACCACCTATGCGGTGATCTATGGCGTCATCGGGCGCCAACTGCCTACCGAGAAACGATCCTGGGCCATGGGGGTGGCTGCAGCGGCCGGCTCCTTTGGCCAGTTCTTCATGGTGCCGGTCGAGGGCCAGCTGATCGCCCACCTGGGCTGGCAGAACGCGCTGCTGGTCTGTGCGGTATTGGTGCTGACCATCGTGCCGCTGGCCATCGCGCTGCGCGAGCCCAATTTCCACGCACTCAAGCGCCACGCGGCCGCAGGCCAGCAGCAAACCATCGCCCAGGCCGTGGGCGAAGCCTTCCGCAATCCCAGCTTCTTGCTGCTGACGGCGGGTTACTTCGTTTGCGGCTTCCAGGTGATGTTCATTGGCGTGCACATGCCCAGCTACCTGAAGGACTTCGGGCTGCCGCCGCATGTGGCCAGCTATTCGCTCGCGCTCATCGGCCTGTTCAACATCTTTGGCACCTACCTGGCAGGCTCACTGGGCCAGCGCATGGCCAAGCGCTACCTGCTCTCGGGCATCTATTTCATCCGCGCGATCGCGATCGTGGTGTTTCTGCTGGTCCCGCTGTCGCCCTGGTCGGTCTATGTGTTTGCCGCCGTGATGGGCTTTTTGTGGCTGTCCACCGTGCCGCTGACCAATGGCGCCATTGCACAGATCTTTGGCGTGCAGCATTTGTCCATGCTCAGCGGCTTTGTGTTCTTCAGCCACCAGATCGGCAGCTTCCTGGGCATCTGGCTGGGCGGCTACCTGTATGACCACACCGGCAGCTATGATGTCGTCTGGTACGTGGCCATTGGGCTGGGCGTGTTCGCCGGCCTGGTCAATCTGCCCGTCAAGGAAGAGCCCGTGCGGCGCCAGCCACTGGCGGCCTGACCACCGAACTCTCATGCAACAGCCTGCACCCCCAACACCCTCCAACGCTGACGCCACGCCGCTGCGCGGCTGGCAGCGCGCTGCCATCTGGCTGCTGGTGGCGGTGCTGCTGGCACTGGTGTTCATGCTCTATACGCAACCGGAATTCATGGTGCGCATGGCCGACCATGTCTGGGCCTGCTTCTGAGAACGTGTCTACGTTCTCCCCGCGCCGCGATGTAGCGATCGCAGACACGATCCAGCCGATGACCCACACCCACACCCACACCCACACCCCCGCCCCCTCGCCCTGGATCACCCGCTTTTCTGCGCTGATCCCGGCTGGCCGCCAGGTGCTGGATCTGGCCTGCGGCCAGGGCCGCCATGCGCGCTACCTGCAGGCCCAGGGTTTGCAGGTGACGGGCGTGGACCGCGACGGTGCGGCCCTGCAATCGCTGCAGTCGGGCACGGGAGGCGAATGGCTGCAGGCCGATATCGAAAACGGTGCCTGGCCGCTGAAAGGCCGGCTCTTCGATGCAGTGGTCGTGACGAACTATCTGTGGCGCCCGCTGTGGCCGCGCATTCTGGCCAGTGTGGCCCCTGGCGGGCTGTTGTTGTACGAGACCTTTGCGCAGGGCAACGAAGCCTACGGCAAGCCCTCCCGGCCCGATTTTTTGCTGCAACCGGGCGAGCTGTTGCAAGTCTGCGCCGGCTGGTCGGTCATCGCCTATGAGGCAGGGCTGCTGCGCAGCCCGGAGCGGGTGGTACAGCGCATTGCGGCGCGCCGCCCGCACGGCGCAAGCCCCCTGCCAGCCACGCCGCTGCCCTGAAGCGGCCTCCGCTTTGCATAACTTTGCGGCCTTGCGCGCGCGGCCCGATACCGCCGAAACCCAATAGGCATGCGGTTTTCGCTTTGTCACACCTTGCACAAAGCCGGCCCAACTTCCTCCACATTTGGCTTCTATAGTTCAACCATAGGCTCTGCGGAGAGGCGTAAACACACTCCAGTTTCTCTGTTTCACCGCTTCTTTCTGTTCCACACCAGATCGCGGCCTGGCCGCAGAGCCTCTTTTTATACAAGGAATGCCATGAGTTCTCAACCACTTCGCCATCGTCTGCTGTGCAGCACCGCCGTGACTGCAGCCCTCTGGATCGCCGCCGCACAGGCCCAGGCCGCCAGCCCCGCCCAACCCGCCCCGTCCAAGCAAGCCATTGAGGCTTGCCAGGGCAAGAAGGCCGGCGACGCCGTCCAACTGACACTGGACAATGGCACCACCGCCAAGGCCACCTGCCGCCAGGTGGGCAAGCAACTGGTCGCCAAGCGTGGCGCATCCATCGGACCCTGAAGTCCGCTGGTAACGCCCCGATCAAGCAACACTTTTACACACCCACGCACTGTGTAAGAGAATAGCCGGGCAGGCATTGCGCCTGCCCGTTTTTGCCGTTTGCGCTCCTCCATCCAACGCCCCAGCTGCTTTCTGTGACCACTTCCCGCTTCCAACAGTTGCGTTTCACCCGCTTGCAGACACGGGTGCTGCTGGCCATGGTGCTGCTGCTGCTGGGGCTGCTGCTGGGGTTTTTTGGCTTTTCGTACTGGAGTCTGCAGCGCGGGCTGGGCGGCTACGTGGCACAGATCGAGCTGGGGCGGCTGGAGTATCTCGAAAGCCAGCTGCGGCGCGAATATGCGAAGGACCCGCATTGGGCTTCGCTGACCCCGGAGCGCTGGAATGCACTGACCCGCTTTGGCAGCCAGGCGGCCGTGCCCGTCTCGCCCCCTGCCGAGACAGTGGCACCGCGCCGGGCCACACTCGGGCCTGCACTGACCCAGCAATTGCGCCCCATCGAGCGCCACCCGCTGTCCCAGCGCCTGGGTCTGCTCGACAACCAGGGCAAGCTGATTGCCGGTGTGCCGCCCACGCCCGGCAGCGCCAAAAACCCGCTGTTCGATGGCCAGCACATGCTGATTGGCACCCTGACCTTGAACCAGCCCGAAGACCTGAAAAACCAGATCGACAATGCCTTTTTGAAGGAGCATCTGGTGTTTCTGGCGATTACCGGGCTGCTGGGGCTGCTGTTGGCCGGTGCCCTGTCCTGGTGGCTGAGCCGCCGCTGGATTCGGCCCATCGAGGCGCTGAGCGAAGGGGCGAAGGCATTTGCCAGCGGACAGCTGGACTACCGCATTGCCGTGGCCGGCCATGATGAGCTGGTGCAGCTGGCCGACCGCTACAACCACATGGCCGAGCAGCTCTCGCAAGCCCAGGCACAGCAGCATGAATGGCTCACGCAGGTGGCCCATGAGTTGCGCACCCCGCTGGCAGCCGTGCGGGCCGAGATTGAAGCCGTGCAGGATGGCATCCGCAGCTTTGATGCGCAGACGGCCGCGCGCCTGCACCGCCAGATCCTGCGCCTGACCCAGCTGGTCAGCGACATGCGTGCCACCATCCCGACCGCACTGGTGGTGCACGCACCCGAGGCCGCCCCTGCGCTGCAGCTGACCGCCCACCTGCCCGCGGCTGCGCGCCCGCTGGACATGCGGGCCCAGACCATCGAGGCGGTGGAAGCCGTGCAGATTCGTTTCAGCCAAGCGGGCATCAGCCTGCCCACGGCCCAGGAGCTGCTGGCCGCACTGCCGCCTGCCTGGGTGCAGGGCAATGCGCAGCAGTTGCACCAGGTGCTGAGCAATATCCTGGAAAACAGCCTGCGCTACACCGATGCGCCGGGCCGTGTCAGCATCAGCGCCAGCCTGCATGGGCCAGCACCTGATTCGGGCCAGCGCTGGCTGGAGCTGCACCTCGATGACAGCAGCCCCTCGGTGCCGCCAGCCGAACTGCCCCGTATTTTTGAACGCTTCTACCGCGTAGAGACCTCGCGCAGCCGCGCCAGCGGCGGCTCGGGCCTGGGGCTTGCGATCTGCAAAAGCATTGTGCAAGCCCATGGAGGACAATTGCAGGCCTCCATCTCGTCCTTGGGCGGTCTGCGCCTTACCTTGATCCTGCCCTTGATAGACCCTGTTGCATGAACACCGCCAAACCCCGCATTCTGTATGCCGAAGACGAGGCCGATATCGCCTCGGTTGTCATTGACTACCTGCACCACGCCGGCTATGAGGTCGAGCATTTTGCCGATGGCAGCCAGGCCATGGCGGCGCTGCGCGCCCGCGCGCCGCAGCTGGCCATTCTCGATCTGATGCTGCCCGGCACCGACGGCCTGAGCATTCTGCGCGAGTGCCGCGCGCGCCAGATCTGCCCCGTCATCTGCCTGACCGCCAAGGTCGAGGAAGTGGACCGGCTGGTCGGCCTGGAGATGGGCGCCGACGACTATATCTGCAAGCCCTTTTCGCCGCGCGAGCTGATTGCCCGCGTCAAGGTGATCCTGCGCCGCCATGCACCACCTGCTCCCGGTGCGGCAGCCAGCCAGGCCGCCAGCGACTGGCAGCTGGACGAGACCACCAGCCAGGCCAGCTGGCGCGGCCAGGATCTGGGGCTGACGCGGCGTGAGTTTGCGTTGCTGCACATCCTGCAGCGCCACCCCGGGAAGATCTACCCCCGCAGCCAGTTGCTGGACCTGGCCTATGCCGATGCGCTGGAAGTGAGCGACCGCGCGATCGACAGCCATATCAAGAACCTGCGCAAGAAACTGCGCACGGTGATGGGAGACGACGCCGATTGCATTCGCTCGATCTATGGCGTCGGCTTCGCATTTGAAGGCTAGCGCTGCAGTTCAGTCCCGCGTGCTGGGGCTCCAGAACGCCTGGCGCACCCCGGGCTTGGCCGCCAGCTGCTGCACCATCGCATCGAGCTCCTCTCCCTCCACCGACTGGGCGGCCAAGGTCGCTTCAATAACCACCTCGGCATCGCCAAACGGCTGGATGTCGATATCGCCGGGCGGGTAGCCGCCACGCTCCAGCACATCCTGCAGCATCGCCAGCGCCAGCCGCTGGTGCAGGCGCTCGGCCACGACAAACACGGCATTGGTCATTTCGGTGGAAGCCACATCCAGCGGCTTGCGGTTGATGGCATTGACGAGCGGGCGCAGCAAGGTATTGGCCGCCAGCACCAGCACGGTGCCCAGGGCCGCCTGCACGATCAGGTCAGCCCCCGCTGCGGCGCCCACGGCGGCAGAGCCCCACAGGGTGGCGGCGGTGTTCAGGCCACGCACATTGCCTTCCTCGCGCATGATGACGCCAGCGCCCAGAAAGCCGATCCCCGAGACCACATAGGCCATCACGCGCACGGCCCCGTCAGGGCCTGCAATGGTGTTGGCACTGTCGACAAAGATGGCCGCGCCCACGGCCACCAGCACATTGGTGCGCAAGCCGGCGGTGCGCTGGCGGTATTGGCGCTCCAGGCCGATGACGGCGCCCAGAACAAAGGCGGTCACCAGGCTGATGGCCGTGTTGATCAGTGAGTTCAGTTGTGTGTAGTTCAGCGCTTCGAGCATGCCGCCCTCCTTGGCAAACGGTTATTCTTCATGGCGCTTATTGCCAGCCGTAGCGACGGATGTACCACTTTTTCATGACCTGCGTAAGACCCATATAGGCCAGCAAGACCGCCACAAGGAATACAAAGTACGTGCCGGGCAACGGCACCAGCTTGAAATAAGGTGCCAACGCGCCCATAGGCAGGTAAATGCCGATGGCCACGACCACCAGGGTCATCAGGGCCACCGGCCAGGCAGCGCGGCTCTGGAGGAACGGAATGCGCATCGTGCGGATCATGTGCACGATCAGCGACTGGGTGAGCAGGCCCACAACAAACCAGCCGGACTGGAACAGCGCCTGGCGCTCCGGCGTGTTGGCGCCAAACACCTTCCACATCACGACAAAGGTGGTGATGTCGAAGACCGAGCTGATGGGGCCGAAGAACAGCATGAAGCGGCCCACATCGGCAGGGTTCCAGCGCTGGGGCTGGGTCAGCAGTTCGGGGTCCACATGGTCAAACGGAATCGCCGACTGCGAGAAGTCATACACCAGGTTCTGCACCAGCAGCTGCATCGGCAGCATGGGCAGAAAGGGGATGAAGGCACTGGCAATCAACACCGAGAACACATTGCCGAAGTTCGAACTCGCCGTCATCTTGATGTACTTGAGCATGTTGGCAAAGGTGCGGCGCCCTTCCTGCACGCCCTGGTCCAGCACCATCAGGCTCTTGTCCAGCAAGATGATGTCGGCCGCTTCCTTGGCCACATCGACGGCCGTGTCCACCGAGATGCCGATATCGGCCGTGCGCAGCGCTGCCGCATCGTTGATGCCGTCGCCCATGAAGCCCACCACATGGCCATTGGCCTTGAGCATGCGCACGATGCGCTCCTTGTGCGCAGGGCTCAGCTTGGCAAAGATGTTGCCTTCCTCGACCACCTGGGCCAGGCGCTGGTCGTCCATCTGCTCGATATCGCCACCCAGCACGATATGCTGCTCGGTGATGCCCACCTGCTGGCAGACTTTGGCGGTGACGGCGGCATTGTCGCCGGTCAGCACCTTGGTCTTTACGCCATGGCGAGCAAGCGCCTGCAGCGCGGGTGCGGCACTTTCCTTGGGTGGGTCGACAAAGGCCAGAAAGCCGCAGAGCACCATGCCGGCCTCATCGGCCACCCCGAAGTTGCTCTGGCCAGGCTCGGTATCCCGAGTCGCCACCGCCACCACGCGCAGCCCCTGGGCGTTGAGTGCCTCGGCCGTCGCCACGATGCGCTGGCGCAAGCCCACGTCGAGCGCCAGCACACCACCGGCGGCCTGCACCGTGCTGCTCACCTGCAGGATTTCCTCGACCGCGCCCTTGGTGATGATCTTGCCGGCGCCAGCAGCGTCACTCACCACCACCGACATGCGCCGGCGCACAAAGTCAAACGGCACTTCATCGACCTTGGTATGGCTGTCGACCAGCGGCGCGCGCTCGCCATGGGCCAGCACGGCCACATCGAGCAGGCTCTTGAGACCCGTCTGGTAGTAGCTGTTCAGGTAGGCCATGTCCAGCACATGCTGCGATACATCGCCCCAGGCATCGAGGTGGCGCTCGACCGAGATCCGGTCCTCGGTCAGGGTGCCCGTCTTGTCGGTGCACAGCACATCCATCGCGCCAAAGTTCTGGATGGCATCCAGGTGCTTGACGATCACTTGCTTGCGCGACAGGAACACCGCCCCCTTGGCCAGCGTGGCGGTCACGATCATCGGCAGCATCTCGGGGGTCAGGCCCACGGCCACCGACAGCGCAAACAGCAGCGCCTCGGTCCAGTCGCCCTTGGTCAGGCCATTGATCAGCAGCACCAGCGGCACCATCACCAGCATGAACCGGATCAGCACCCAGCTGACCTTGTTGACCCCCATCTGGAACGCGGTGGGGCCACGCTCCATGGCCGAGACCTTGCCGGCCAGCGCGCCGAGGTAGCTCTGGTTGCCGGTGCTCAGCACCACCGCCAGACCCGCACCCGAAACCACGTTGGTGCCCATGAACACCAGGTTGCGCAATTCCACCGGGTTGGATTGGGCGCCATCGGGCTCCTGGGCAAATTTCTCCACCGGCATGGATTCACCGGTCATCGCCGATTGCGCCAAAAACAAGTCCTTGGCGGCCAGCAGGCGGCAGTCGGCCGGCACCATATCGCCGGCCGCCAGCTGGATGATGTCGCCTGGCACCAGCTCGCGCACCGGCAGCTCGCGCACGGCCTGCAGCGCAGACAGGCGCGATGGCAGCGCATCCAGCGCTTGCCCCTGCTCATCCTGAGCGCTGCGGCGCAGCACAGCTGCGGTGTTCGATACCAGGGCCTGCAGGCCAGCCGCAGCCTGGTTGGCGCGGCCTTCCTGCCAAAAGCGCAGGCCGGTCGCCAGCGCCACCATGCTGCCAATCACCACCGTGGCCTTGGTGTCGCCCGTCAGCCACGACACGGCGGCCAGCACCGTCAGCAGCAGGTTGAAAGGCGTGCGAAAGCACAGCCACAGGTGCTCGGCACGAGACATGGGCCGGTCCTGCGAGATGGTGTTCCATCCGGCCTGTGCACGCGCCTCCTGCACCTGTGCGTCGTCCAGGCCCTGGCGGCTGGTGTTCAGGCTTTGCAGCAATGCTTGTTCCGGCGCATGGGCGGCGTCGCGCAGCCGCTCGCCCATGGCCGTGGAAATGCTGGCATCCACCGGCGTGCTGGCCCATTGCTCAAACATCGGCAAGCGGCGGAAATGCACGCCCCAGTGGCGCGAGCGCAGAAAGTTAACGAATCCATTTTTCAGCAGGTTCAACATGACCCATCTCCCCGCCATGGGCACGGCCCGCCGCGCCGCATGGCATCTTCAATCCATACAGGCGTGCCCATGCGCGCCGCTGCCAGGCGGCCGCAAAGATGCACCTCAAACACAAGAGAGGTCAGCGACTGAAAGGGTCCAATGCCGCCGAAGCCGAGCAGGACTGCACGGCACCTTTGCCCATGGGGGCGCGGCGGCGCAGCATGGTCGCGAGCTGGCGCTGCATGCAGCGGGGCGCGCCCAAGCCGCAGCATGGCGTGATGGCCCATGGCACAGCCCTGCGTCGCGGTGCGCGCAAAGAGGCCAGCGAAGACATACGCAGTGGCATGAAAGGCTCCCACACCCGGTGTAATGGCGCGCAGCAAAGGCGCTCGCCACTGGGCAAGACTGGAAGATCAAAATGGGATGCAGTAGGGGCGCAGGTCTGTATGACAGAAACTACGGCACCTCACAGCTGCCCGCCTGGTTCGGCAAGGCAGCGCGCAAAGCTGGGGCGTTTGCGATTACCTTGCCTGTGGTCGGTTGGCCGCTGGCCAACAACTCGGTAAGTCCACAGGGTTACTCCTGATAAAAAAGCTGGCCGGATTGTAGATCAAGGCCCTCAAAACCACCAGTGGTTTCGAAGGCACAACGCGCTCTTTACCTGCGCTTTTCAGAAAGCTCAGTCCAGCACCAGCCGGCGCTGCTGCACCAGCTGCTCGATCTGGGCGCGGGTATCGCTGATCAGCGCTGCAAACTGCTGCGGGCTGCCGCCCATCGGCACCACACCGAGCTGCTCCAGACGCGCCTGCACCGCAGGTTGCTGCAGCGCTTGGCGGGCTGCGTGGTGGAGGGTGTCGATGACCGCTGGCGGCGTGCCGGCCGGCGCCACCAGCCCAAACCAGGTGATGGCCAGGCGGTTGAGCGCCGGGTAGCCCGCCTCTGCCAACGTAGGCACCTGCGGCAGCGCTGGCAGCCGCTGGGGCGCGGCCACCGCAAAGGGCACCAGGCGCCCCGACTGCACCAGGCTGCTGGACGACGGGTACTGGTCACTCAGCACCTGGGTCTCGCCCGACAGCGCACTGTTGACCACCGGGCCCTGGCCTTTGTACGGAATATGGCGCAGGCGCACGCCCAGCGCTTCGTTCATCGCCTCGGCAATCAGGTGGCCGATGGAGCCCACGCCGGCCGATCCGATCGTGTAGTGGTCGGGCTGGGCGCGCAAGATGGCGACCAGGCTCTGCAGATCGGCTGCCCCCAGGCTGGGGTGGGTGGAGAATACCGATGGAATCTGCGCCAACGCGATGACCGGTGCCAGCGCTTCGGGCGGGTTGCCGCGCAGCGATTTCAGCATCACCGCATTGACGGCCAAGGTGCTGATCGTTCCCACGCCGATGGTGTAGCCATCGGGCCGCGCACGGGCCACCGCCTCGGCCCCGATGAGACCTGCGGCGCCAGCCTTGTTCTCCACCACCACCGGCTGGCCCAGCGGCTCGCGCATGGCATCGGCAACCAGGCGGGCCACGATATCGGTCGAGCCCCCCGGTGCAAAGGGCACCACCAGCTTGATGGACTGGCTGGGGTAGGCGCGCCGCTCTTGTGCTTGCGCGTGTGCATGTCCGGCCCATGCCAGGCCCAGGCAGACCAATGCAGGCAGCAGCGCCAGCGGGCGCAGGAGGGGAAAGCGGGAGATCATGGCAGGCGGGCACTGAAAACCAGAGACGGGAATTATCCTCCCGAGCGGGAAACTGGCACTAGGCAGCGCAGCTGGCCTGTACGTCCTGGCCCTCTTGCTGCAGACCCTGGCTCTGGGCATAGTCCATGCCCCAGTCGCGCATGGCCGTCAGCACCGGCTGCAGGCTGCGGCCCAGGTCGGTCAATGCATAGTCCACGCGCGGGGGGACCTCGGCATAGACCGTGCGCGCAACAATGCCGGCCTCTTCGAGCTCGCGCAGCTGCAAGGTCAGCATGCGCTGGGTGACGTTCGGAATGGCGCGCGCCAACGCACTGAAACGCTTGGTGCCATGGAGCAAATGGAAAAGCACAATGGGCTTCCAGGTGCCGCCCATGACGGACAAGGTGACCTCCACTGCGCAGCCGCTTTTGCTGTTCAAACGCTTCATACCCCTTGCTCCCCGGAAAACGACAAACGCCCCATCCTAGTGCCAAGCCAATATCCATGCATTGCTTACATTTTTAATACTAGACCACAAATATGTCGGTTCTAGCGTTCCACACCCAGCGCTTGCATGATGGCCGGGTGGCTGCAGCCTGCAGCCTCTGTGATGCCAACCAAGGAAAGACATACGCCATGAAAGCCATTCAACTTGCCGCTCCCGGTGGCCTGGACCGCCTGCAACTGGTGGACTTGCCAGCGCCCGCAGCACCAGGCGCCGGAGAGATCCAGGTGCGCCTGCATGCCAGCTCGCTCAACTACCACGACCTGGCCATTGCTGCCGGGCGCTCGGCCACGGCCGATGGCCGCATCCCGATGGCCGATGGCGCCGGCCTGGTGACGGCGGTGGGGGAAGGCGTGACCGAATACGCCGTGGGTGACGCCGTGGTTTCCTGCTTTTTCCCGCTGTGGCTATCGGGCAAGCAAGTGCCCTCGACCTTCACCACCGTGCCCGGCGACGGCATCGATGGTTTTGCGCGCGAGCAAGTCACGATGGCCGCCACGGCCTTTACCCATGCGCCCAAGGGCTATACGCATGAAGAAGCTGCCACTTTGACCACGGCGGGCCTGACCGCCTGGCGCGCCCTGGTCGTCGATGGCCGCATCGAAGCGGGGCAAACCGTGCTGGTGCTGGGCACCGGCGGCGTCTCCATCTTTGCGTTGCAGCTGGCCCATGCGATGGGCGCCAAGGTGATTGCGACGACCTCCAGCGCTGCCAAGGCCGAGCGCCTGCGCGCCCTGGGTGCCGACACGGTGATCAACTACCGCGACCAGCCCGAATGGGGCGATGCCGTGCTGCAAGCCACCGGCGGCCGTGGTGCCGACATCGTCGTGGAAGTCGGCGGCCCCGGCACCCTGCCGCAGTCCATCCGCGCCTGTGCGCCTGGGGGCCATATCTCCCTGATCGGTGTGCTGACCGGCTTTGCCGGCGATGTACCGACGGTGGAGCTGATGCGCAAGCAGCAAACGCTCAAGGGCCTGATCGTTGGCAGCCGCGAGCAGCAGCAAGACCTGGTGCGCGCGCTCGACCAGCTGCCACTGCGTCCGGTGATCGACAGCAGCTACCCGCTGGAGAAAATCGCCGATGCCTTTGCGCACCAGATCAGCGCGCAGCACTTTGGCAAGATCTGCCTGAGCTGGTAAGTGGCCATGGCAGGGCAAACGCTCTGCCGTCTGCGCTACCGCGATGAAAAAACCGCCCCGGGCTTACGCCTGGGGCGGTTGTGCATTGGGCGAGAGACGGTCAGTCCAGCAGCGAGATATCGCGCACCGCACCCTTGTCGGCCGAGGTCACCAGCTTGGCATAGGCCTTCAGCGCGGTGGACACCTTGCGCGGACGGGGCTTGGCAGGCTTCCAGCCCAGCGCATTCTGTGCTTCGCGGCGCTTGGCAAATTCCTCGTCGCTGACCAGCGCATTGATGGTGCGGTTGGGGATGTCGATCAGGATGCGGTCGCCGTTCTGCACCAGGCCAATTGCGCCGCCAGCGGCCGCCTCTGGCGAGCAGTGGCCGATGGACAGGCCCGAGGTACCGCCCGAGAAGCGGCCATCGGTCAGCAGTGCGCAGGACTTGCCCAGGCCCTTGGACTTGATGTAGCTGGTCGGGTAGAGCATTTCCTGCATGCCGGGGCCGCCCTTGGGGCCTTCATAACGCACGATCACGACATCACCGGCCTTGACCTTGTCGCTCAGGATGTTTTCCACGGCCTCGTCCTGCGACTCCACCACATGGGCCGAGCCTTCGAACACCAGGATCGAGTCATCGACACCGGCGGTCTTGACCACGCAGCCGTCCAGCGCGATGTTGCCGCGCAGCACCGCCAGCCCCCCTTCTTTGGAGAAGGCATGGTCGTACGAGCGGATGCAGCCTTCGGCGCGGTCCAGGTCCAGGCTAGGCCAGCGCGTGCTTTGGCTGAAGGCCACCTGGGTCGGGATGCCGGCAGGGCCTGCCATGTAGAAGGTGCGCACCGCCTCGTCCTGCGTGCGCACGATGTCCCACTGGTCCAGCGCGTCCTTCATGGTCTTGGCATGCACGGTGGGCACATCGGTGTGCAGCTTGCCGGCACGGTCCAGCTCACCGAGGATGGCCATGATGCCGCCTGCGCGGTGCACATCTTCGATGTGGTACTTGTTGGTATTGGGGGCCACCTTGCACAGCTGGGGCACGGTGCGCGACATGCGGTCGATGTCGGTCATCGTGAAATCGATGTCCGCCTCTTGCGCGATCGCCAGCAAGTGCAGGATGGTGTTGGTCGATCCGCCCATCGCGATGTCCAGGGTCATCGCGTTCTCGAAGGCCTTGAGGCCGACGGCGCGTGGCAGCAGCGTGGCTTCGTCCTGCTCGTAGTAGCGCTTGGCCAGCTCCACGATCAGGCGGCCTGCGCGCTTGAACAGCTGCTCGCGGTCCGAATGGGTGGCCACCACGGTGCCATTGCCTGGCAGGGCCAGGCCCAGCGCCTCGGCCAGGCAGTTCATCGAGTTGGCGGTGAACATACCCGAGCAGGAGCCACAGGTCGGGCAGGCCGAGCGCTCGACTTCGGCCACATCGGCATCGCTGACATTGCTGTCCGCGGCCATCACCATCGCATCGACCAGGTCGAGCTTCTTGATCTGGATCGTCTTGCTGCCATCAGCGGCAGGCACGGCCAAGCGCACCTTGCCCGCTTCCATCGGGCCGCCCGAGACAAACACCACGGGGATGTTGAGGCGCATCGCGGCCATCAGCATGCCGGGGGTGATCTTGTCGCAGTTGGAGATGCAGACCATGGCATCGGCGCAGTGCGCGTTGACCATGTATTCCACCGAATCGGCAATCACTTCCCGGCTGGGCAGCGAGTACAGCATGCCGTCGTGGCCCATCGCAATGCCGTCGTCGACCGCAATGGTGTTGAACTCCTTGGCAACACCGCCTGCAGCCTCGATCTCGCGGGCGACGAGCTGGCCCAGGTCCTTCAGGTGCACATGGCCTGGAACGAACTGGGTAAAGGAGTTCACCACCGCAATGATGGGCTTGGAGAAATCGTCGTCTTTCATGCCGGTGGCGCGCCACAAGGAGCGGGCACCAGCCATGTTGCGACCGGCGGTTGAGGTTTTGGAACGGTATGCGGGCATCGTGGTGTACGAATCAGTAAACAATAAGAATGCGGCCTGTCTTGCATAGTGCGGGCCTGGATATACGCCAGGGCCAGCGGGCAAGTTGGCGAGAACCTCTTGAGTGCACGCCGATGTGAGCGCTGATTATGGCGCAGCTGGGCAAATGACGGAGACACTCGGGTTCCAGCCAGCGACAGCGGTAGGGACAGCAGAAAGGCGGAAAAAAACCGCCTGCCGGCGGTTTCTGCGCTGCAGCGGCTGCGTCAGCGGCGCCGGCGGGCGGTCTGGCCCAGCGCGTCCCTGGATTTTTGCAGTCGGCGCTCCTTTTTCAGCCCTTCCTTTTCCATCGCCTTGCGCTTGGTGTAGCCTGACCAGTCGGCCCAGGCCCACCACAGCGCTGCCAGGCCAAACGGCGCCAGCACGGTGACCCAGGACCAGGCCGCGACCGGGCCGATTTCCAGGTACTTCAACAACAGCAGAATGATCCCCAGGATCAGAAAATACATGGTTTCTCCCTCTTGTTGCTCGCTGGGCCGCTTGGGTATCGGGCTCGTAAAGTGTTCTGACTTGCGGAACATCCTGGCGTTGGCGCAGTCCTAAGCAGCGAGCCATTAGAATTAATGTACCTCATGCGCTAAGGAGAAGACACGATGAACCGTATTCTGATTGCCACGGCACTGGCCTTTTCGGCCAGCGCACCTGCGTGGGCTGATCAGGCATTGGCCCAATC
Source organism: Comamonas sp. SY3 (assembly GCF_041730275.1). Taxonomy (NCBI): domain Bacteria; kingdom Pseudomonadati; phylum Pseudomonadota; class Betaproteobacteria; order Burkholderiales; family Comamonadaceae; genus Comamonas; species Comamonas sp. SY3. Next base: position 29,477 of record NZ_JBGTYN010000014.1, read on the forward strand.
CAAGAACTGCATGGCTTGCCATTCGGTCGACAAGAAAGTGGTGGGCCCCGCATTCAAAGACATTGGCGCCAAGTTTGCAGGCCAGCCCGGTGCATCCAACATGCTGGCCCAGAAGATCATCAAGGGCAGTGCAGGCGTCTGGGGCCCTGTGCCCATGCCCGCCAACACCCAGGTCAGTGAAGCCGACGCCAAGAAATTGGCCGACTGGGTACTGACGCTCAAGTAAACAACCCATCGCATGCAGGTTGGGCGCTACCGGCCCAAGCAAAAAAACCACCTTGCAAGGTGGTTTTTTTGTGGCGTGCGGCAGCGGTTTAGAAGCTGTTGCGTGGCGGCTCGACCTGGCGCATGCGGTCCTCGATCTGGCCCAGGTAGGCGGCGTTGCTGTTGTCCGACTCCTGGGCGCGGGCCACCAGGTGCGACTCCAGCTCTGCCAACCGCGCCATCAGTGCGGACTGCCCGGCCACATGCTGGCTCTCCAGCACCTGGCGCAGTTCGGTAAAGCGGGAGGCCTCGGCCTTGTCGGCCAGCTCCCGCTGGGCCGTCATCTCCTTGTTGTGGCGGCGTGCCTCCAGCATGACGGAGCCCTGCAGGGACAGCACATAGGCGATGAAGATCACGCAAAGCAGGACGGTGAGCGCCAACATCAACACACCCAGCGGTGCATGGATGGTGGTCAGGCCCAGGTTGACTTCCGACGGGGTGGACAGCACCTCCCAGTTGAGGGCTGCCAGACCGCCGATGAGCACGGCGATGATGAGAAGAAGAATGCTGCGCATAGTGGAATTTGATGGCATGGATAGAACGCATAGACCATAGCACGGTCCATGCGCCATGGCTTGTCAGCCAATGCTGGCACTTTCTCACCGGTTTTTCAGCTTTAACAACAACTTGGCGTGCTGGCATGCGCCAGCGCGCCATTTGTTGACATTTGCCGATCAGTGCGTATCGGACAGCTGGTCGAGGATCGCCGGGTTCTCCAGGGTGGAGGTGTCCTGCGTGATCGCCTCGCCCTTCGCGATCGAGCGCAGCAGGCGGCGCATGATCTTGCCCGAACGGGTCTTGGGCAGGTTGTCGCCAAACCGGATGTCCTTGGGCTTGGCGATCGGGCCGATCTCCTTGGCCACCCAGTCGCGCAGCTCCTTGGCAATCTGCTTGGCTTCGTCGCCGGTGGGACGCGAGCGCTTGAGCACGACAAAGGCGCAGATCGCCTCGCCGGTCATGTCGTCGGGCCGGCCTACCACGGCGGCCTCGGCCACGAGGTCGGTCTTGGCGACCAGTGCCGATTCGATTTCCATCGTGCCCATGCGGTGGCCCGAAACGTTCAGCACATCGTCAATGCGGCCGGTGATGCGGAAATAGCCGGTCTTGGCATCGCGCACCGCGCCGTCACCGGCCAGGTAGATGCTGCCGCCCATTTCTTCGGGGAAATAGGCTTTCTTGAAGCGCTCGGGGTCGTTCCAGATCGTGCGGATCATCGACGGCCAGGGCTTGCTGATCACGAGAATACCGCCGGTGCCGTTGGGCAGTTCCTTGCCGGTCTCATCCACGATCTGGGCCATGATGCCCGGCAGCGGCAGGGTGCAGGAGCCAGGCACCAGCGGCGTGGCGCCAGGCAGCGGCGTGATCACATGGCCACCGTTCTCCGTTTGCCAGAAGGTATCGACAATCGGGCAGCGCTCGCCGCCGATGTTCCGGTAGTACCACATCCAGGCTTCGGGGTTGATCGGCTCGCCCACCGAACCCAGAATGCGCAAACTGCCCAGATTCCAGTTGCGTGGGTGCACCTTGTCGTCCGAATCTGCTGCCTTGATCAGCGAGCGGATGGCTGTAGGCGCGGTGTAGAAGATGGAGACGCCATGGCGCTCGATCATCTGCCAGAAGCGGCCAGCATTGGGGAAGGTGGGCACGCCTTCGAACACCACCTGGGTCGCGCCAGCGGCCAGCGGGCCGTAGGCAATATAGGTGTGGCCGGTGATCCAGCCGATATCGGCCGTGCACCAGAACACGTCGCTGGGCTGCAGGTCGAAGGTCCACTCCATCGTCATCTTGGCCCAGAGGATGTAGCCGCCGCTGGCATGCTGCACGCCCTTGGGTTTTCCGGTGGAGCCGCTGGTGTACAGAATGAACAGCGGGTGCTCGGCATGCACCGGCACCGGCGCGCATTCCTTGCTCTGGCCGGCCAGCGCCTCGCCAAAGCTCACATCCCGGCCTTCGACCTTGTTCCAGGCCGTGGCGGTGCGCTCAAACACCAGCACTTTCCTGACGGTATCGCAGCCACCCATGGCCAGCGCATCGTCGACAATCGCCTTCAGCGGCAGCTCCTTGCCGCCGCGCATCTGGTAGTTGGCCGTAATGATCAGCACTGCACCGGCATCAATGACGCGCTCATTGACCGCCTTGGCCGAGAAACCGCCGAACACCACCGAATGGGTGGCACCAATGCGCGCGCAGGCCTGCATCGCCACAATGCCCTCGACGGTCATCGGCATGTAGATCAGTACCCGGTCGCCCTTTTGCACGCCCTGGGCCTTGAGCGCATTGGCAAAGGTGCTGACCTTGTCCAGCAGTTCGCGGTAGGTGATCTTGGTCACCTGGCCATCGTCGGCTTCAAAGATGATGGCCGTCTTGTTCTCCACCGGCGTGCCGATGTGCTTGTCCAGGCAGTTGGCGCTGACGTTCAGCTCGCCATCCTGGAACCACTTGAAGAATGGCGGCGTGCTCTGGTCCAGCACTTCGGTGAAAGGCCGGGTCCACTGCACATGCGCGCGGGCGCGTTGGGCCCAGAAGCCTTCGAAGTCGGCCTCGGCCTCGGCGCACAGCGCCTGGTAGGCCTCCATGCTGCCGACGCGGGCCGTGGCAGACAGGCTGGCAGGTGGGGGGAAAACACGGTTCTCGACCAGAACGGATTCAATCGTTCCTTGGGCTGGGGCTGTCATGGGTGGGTCTCCTTTGCAAACATTGTAGGTATGAAAATCGTTGCTACTGTGGACCGGCGCACTTACATACGTCTGACAGCAGCCTGCGCGGCCGGCGTCGTCGCAGAGCAATTCATAGTCAAAATCAATCAACCTATCGAAGCGACGAATTTTGGCAATCGCGCTGCGCAAGACCCAGGCGGCTCGCTACAATCCGCGTCGCTCTTTTGGCTGCATCCGCGCCATCGGTGAGCCAGCACGCAGGTAGACAGGCTGGTATCCGTTTCACCGATGGAAGATCCAACAACGCATTCCAACGCACCGCAGTCCAGCAGCACCATCTCCACTTCCTCCTCCATCATGTCTCTGCCTCAAAATGCTCCTTTGCGCCCCTTGCCGGCGCTGATTTTTGCCAGCCGCTGGCTGCAGCTGCCGCTTTACCTGGGACTGATCGTTGCCCAGCTGGTGTATGTCTGGCATTTCCTGGTCGAGCTGCTGCACCTGGTTGAAGCTGCCTTTGGCAGCGATACCGCGCTGCGCATCCTCGTCACCTCGGTGGGCTATTCGCCCGATGTCCAGATCACCGCCCTCAACGAGACCATCATCATGCTGGTGGTGCTCGGCCTCATCGATGTGGTGATGATCTCCAACCTGCTGATCATGGTGATCGTCGGCGGCTACGAGACCTTTGTCAGCCGCATGCACCTCAACCGCCATCCGGACCAGCCCGAATGGCTGGGCCATGTGAATGCCTCGGTGCTCAAGGTCAAGCTGGGCCTGTCCATCATCGGCATCAGCTCCATTCACCTGCTCAAAACCTTTATCAATGCGCCCAATTACAGCGAGAAGGTGCTGATGTGGCAGACCATCATCCACGTGGTGTTCCTGCTGTCCGCCCTGGCCATTGCCTGGACCGACCGCATCCTGCATCCTGCTGGCCCATCGCACAAGGACAACCACTGATCCAGCCGCCGCTGCGCCCGATCCAGCCCCGCCCCAGTGCGGGGCTTTTTCATGGGCCAGAGGGCGCCCGGCATTGGCGAAAAAATCCTACACAGCAGGCGGTTTTTTTCGAATAAAAGTCGCCATTCTTCAGCAAAAGACAGCAACCTTGCTACAAGGAACGTGATCAGGGCGCAATTGCAAAAATGGGGGATGGTTGAGCGAAATCCGGGCATGAAATTGAAACTAAATGTGTTTTCAGCCTGCTGCGTTCGACCCGCCCGGATCTGACCATATTTGGTTTTTTGACGCTATGAAAAAAGTAGCAACCAAGAAATCGGAGGCTGCCCATTGCCGGTAGAAAACGCTAGATTCGCCCGGATGAAACCTGCTTTTTTTGACTTCTATATTTCCAATACGTATACTTAAGGGATGTTTTACAACCTGCAACGCAGGTAATCCGTGCCTTTCTGACAGGCGCGGATCGTCTCCGTCGGGTCTTTGGCGCCATGCCAGAGTCCGTCAACAGGCCGGCATCTACCCGGCCCTGATGCCCCGGCGCGGTGGCCTTTTTACAGTGTCCGCCGCGCTCGCGTGATTGAAACGATCGGGTTTCAATGCGCACGAGAGACCCTGTACCTGGCTCGACCCTGGAGCCCTTCGCTGCTGGCATGCATGCCCGGTACAGGCAGAAATTGTTGGTCACATTGTGTGTCCTGCCCACGAGGGCTTGCCATGGCGGTCGCTTTGACCGCCAGGCGCAGCTATCGGCATCAGGGTTGAGAGATGGACGGTCCCGTGCTGGACGACGCCCCTAGAGGGCGTCTTCAGCGTTGTAGCCACTACAACTTAGGGAGGAGCCAGCGATGGCCAAACAAATCCGTATCGAGCACGTCTTCAAGGTGTTCGGAGATTCCCCAAAAGCCGCACTGGAGCTGGTGCGCAAAGGCGCCACCAAGCAAGAAGTCATGGAGAAGACCGGCAACTCCATCGGCGTGTTTGACGCCAACTTCACCATTGAAGCCGGTGAGATCTTTGTCGTCATGGGCCTGTCGGGCTCGGGCAAATCCACCCTGGTGCGCATGCTCAACCGCCTGATCGAGCCCACCAGCGGCGCCATCGTCGTCGATGGCCAGGACATCAACCAGTTGTCGGACAGCAAGCTGCGCGCGCTGCGCCGCAAGGACATCTCGATGGTGTTCCAGTCCTTTGCGCTGATGCCCCACCTGACAGTGGTCGAGAACACCGCGTTTGGCCTGGAGCTGGCCGGTGTGGGCCGCGACGAGCGCCTGAGCGCCGCCGAGCAAGCGCTCGAGCAGGTAGGCCTGGCCGGCTGGGGCGCAAGCTACCCCGACGAGCTGTCTGGCGGCATGCAGCAGCGTGTGGGCCTGGCCCGTGCGCTGGCATCCGATCCTTCGATCCTGCTGATGGACGAGGCCTTCTCGGCACTCGACCCCATCATCCGCACCGAAATGCAGTCCGAGCTGATGCGCCTGCAGGAAATCAAGCGCCGCACCATCGTCTTCATCTCGCACGATCTGGACGAGGCCATGCGCATTGGTGACCGCATCGCCATCATGAAGGACGGCATGGTCCAGCAGGTCGGCACCCCCGATGACATTCTGCGCAACCCGGCCAACGAGTATGTGCGCGCCTTTATCCAGGGCGTGGATGCCGCAGCGGTGTTCAAGGCCGCCGATATCGCCCGGCGCGGGATCACCATCGTCAAGGAAAGCGACCAGCGCGGCGCCCGTGCCGCGATGCAGCTGCTGCAGGACGAGGACCGGGATTTTGCCTATATCGTCTCGCCCCGCAAACAGTACCTGGGCACGGTCTCGACCGAGTCCTTGCGCAATGCCTTGAAGGGCCATGTGGGCCCATTGGGTCTGCAGCATGCCTACCTGGACAAGGTCGAGCCGATTGCCGAAGACGCGCTGGTGGCCGATCTGTTTGGCCAGGTGGCACAGGCGCCCTGCCCGCTGCCGGTGCTGCGCGCCGATGGCCGCTTTGTCGGCGCGATCAGCAAGAACACGCTGCTGCGCTTCCTGGACCGCGACACGCCCCCCGTGCCGCCCACGGACCCCGCCGTGATCGCCATGCAGGCGGCCACCGAGGCCGCTGCCGCTGAAGCCGCCAATACCGACAACAACGACAACAGGAGTGCCGCATGAGTACCGACAACACGATGACCATCGCCCAGAACACTGCCGCAGCCGACCCTTGGGCCGATACCGCATCGGCCAGCTCGAGCGCGGCCACCGCCTGGACGGGCAGCGACGCCGCCAGCACCCCGGCACCCGCTGCCGTGAGCGATGACCCCTGGCAGGCGGTTGGCAATGTCTCGGGCAATACCGACTGGCTGGGCGGCCCTGACGCCGTGGGCCAAACCGCCGATGCCGCCCAGGCTGCCGCGCAGCATGCGCGAGTCGCACACGACAGCGGTTTTCATCTGAGCCAGCTCTGGGACGGCAGCCTGCCGGTTCAGGACTGGATCAACACCGGCCTGACCTGGGTCGTGGCCAATTTCCGCCCCTTCTTCCAGACCGTGCGCGCGCCGATTGACGGCACGCTCACGGGCGTGGAGCATTTTCTGACCGCCATCCCCATGCTCGCGATGGTGGCCATTCTGGCACTGATCGCTTGGCAATTTGCCGGTGGCGCCCTGGCCATTGGGGCCGTGGTGTCGCTGTTGGTCATCGGCATGCTGGGTATCTGGCACGAGGCCATGGTCACCCTGTCGCTGGTGCTGACCTCGCTGGCCTTCTGCATCATCATCGGCCTGCCGCTGGGCATTTTGCTGGCCAGCAGCGACCGTGCGCAGAAGTTCTTCCGCCCGGTGCTCGATGCCATGCAGACCACCCCGGCCTTCGTCTACCTGGTGCCGGTGGTGATGCTGTTCGGCATTGGCAATGTGCCTGGCGTGGTGGTGACCATTGTGTTTGCGCTGCCACCGCTGGTGCGCCTGACCAACCTGGGAATCCGCCAGGTGCGCCCTGACCTGATCGAAGCCAGCCGTGCCTATGGCGCCTCGCCGCTGCAACTGCTGTGGAAGGTGCAGCTGCCGCTGTCGATGCCCTCGATCATGGCCGGCATCAACCAGTCGCTGATGCTGTCGCTGTCGATGGTGGTGATTGCCTCGATGATCGCCGTGGGCGGTCTGGGCCAGATGGTGCTGCGCGGTATCGGCCGCCTGGACATGGGCCTGGCCACCGTCGGCGGCCTGGGCATTGTGCTGCTGGCCATTCTGCTGGACCGCATCACCCAGGCGATGGGCCAACCCCGCCGTGGCGTGCGCCACTGGTGGCAAACCGGCCCGGCCGGCATCATCGCCCGCGCCCTGCACAAGCCAGAAGCCAGCCCTGCACCCAAGCCCCTGCCTCAGCCAGCGGCCCAAAAGCAGGCGCAGACACAGCCCGGCCAGGACGCCGTGCCTGCCGCCTAAGCCCAGCCAGGGCAGCCGCCACCGCTGGCTGCCCTGCCCGCCCGCTTGGCCCCATTTGCACATTGATCGGCGGCGCGCACTGCGCCAGCGCCGAACCCCTAACAAGGAGCATCCATGACATTCACCACCCATTCCTGGCAGGCCTTCGCAGCCCCGACCCGCATGGTCAAAAGCCTGCTGGTCAAAAGCCTGCTGGCCACCAGCCTGCTGGCCGCTGGCCTGGCTGCCGCCGGCCATGCGATGGCCCAGGATCTGCCCGGCAAGGGCATCAAGGTCCAGCCACTGCAAAGCTCGATCGCCGAAGAAACCTTCCAGACGCTGCTGGTCAACAAGGCCATGGAAAAGCTCGGCTATGAGGTGCTGCCCATCCGCGAGGTGGAATACGCCACCGCCCACGTCGCCATCGGCAACGGCGACGCCACCTACATGGCCGACCACTGGGATCCGCTGCAGGCCGACTTCTACAAGAACGCTGGCGGCGCCGGCAAGCTCTACCGCGAGGGCGAGTACTCGACCAGTGCCGTGCAAGGCTATCTGATCGACAAGAAGACGGCCGACGAGCACAAGATCACCAATATCGAGCAGCTCAAGGACCCGAAGATCGCCAAGCTGTTTGACACCGACGGCGACGACAAGGCCGACCTGACTGGCTGTACCCCCGGCTGGGGCTGCGAAGGCGCGATCGAGCACCAGCTGACCGCCTACCAGCTGCGCGATACCGTCACCCATGTGCAAGGCACCTATGCCGCACTGATGGCCGACACCATCGCCCGCTACAAGTCCGGCAAGCCCATCCTGTACTACACCTGGACACCCTACTGGGTCAGCGCCGAGCTGCGCCCCGGCCGCGATGTCGTCTGGCTGCAGGTACCGTTTACCGCACTGCCGGGCAACCAGGCCGATCTGAAGACCGCGCTGCCCAACGGCAAGAACTACGGCTTCCCGCTCAACACCCAGAAGATCGTCGCCAACAAGCAATTTGCCGAAGCCAATCCTGCGGCTGCCAAGCTGTTTGCGATCATGAAACTGCCGGTCTCCGACATCAACGCCCAGAACCTGGCGATGAAGGAAGGCCAGAACAAGCCTGCCGACATCGAGCGCCATGCCGATGGCTGGATCAAGGCCCACCAGGCCGAATTTGACGGCTGGATCAAGACGGCGCTGGACGCCGCCAAGGCCCAGTAAGTCTGCAGCACCGATCGCCCGGCAGCTTCTGGCCGGGCCGGTGCCTCCCCCCGGGGCATGTCGCCATGCCCACCGGTGCAGCGCCAGCGCTGCCCAGCCTCCAAGCCCCCCGCAAGCTGCATCTGGACCACCCGCCACCACCGGCCGGGCCTGGCGCCGTCTTGCCCCAGGGCTGCCCATGTTCCCTCTCGGTGCGCGCCCTGCGCATCGCGTTTCAATCCAAGGAGAAGACCATGACTGATAAAAACCGCCTCAATCGCCCGATCCACCTGGCCTGCGCCGCCGCCATCGCGTTGATGGCCTGGGGCCCCGCAGCCCAGGCGCAAGACCTGCCCGGCAAGGGCAAGGATGTGCTGCCCCTGCTGGGCACCGTCGATGAAGAGCTGTTCCAGACCCTGATCGTGTCGCGCGCGCTGGAAAAGCTCGGCTACACCGTGAAGGACCCCAAGGGACTGGAGAATGGCACCGAGCACGTTGTCGTCGGCCAGGGCGATGCCACCTTCATGGCCAACCACTGGATTCCGCTGCACCAGGAGTTTTATGAGCGCAATGGCGGCGCCAAGGTTTTCTACCGCGAAGGCATGTTCTCGACCAATGCCGCCCAGGGCTACCTGATCGACAAGAAAACGGCCGAGAAGTACAAGATCACCGACATCATGCAGCTCAAGGATCCCAAGATCGCCAAGCTGTTTGACACCGATGGCGACGGCAAGGCGGATCTGACCGGTTGCAACCCTGGCTGGGGCTGCGAGCTGGCGATCAACAAGCACCTCAAGGGCCTGGGTCTGGAAGGCAGCGTGACCCACCGCCAGGGCAACTATGCGGCGCTGATTGCCGACACCATCGCGCGCTACCAATCCGGCAAGCCGGTGCTCTACTATGTCTGGACCCCCTACTGGGTCAACGGCGTGCTCAAGCCCGGCCAGGATGTTGTCTGGCTGCAGGTGCCCAATGTTCCCAATGCCAAGGGCGATGAAGACACCCGCCTGCCCAATGGCAAGAACTATGGCTTCAAGGTGAACAACCAGTACATCCTGGCCAACAAGAAATGGACGGATGCCAACCCGGCCGCCGCCAAGCTGTTTGCGCTGATGCAGGTGCCCATTGAGGACATCACCGCGCAGAACCTGCTGATGCGCAACGGCGAAAACAAGACTGCCGACATCCAGCGCCATGCCGACGCCTGGATCAAGAACCACCAGGCCAAGTTTGACGGCTGGATCAAGGAAGCGCTGGCCGCCAAGTAAGCCTGGCGCCTGCCGCACCGCCCCGAGCCCGCTGACCAGCGGGCTTTTTTGTGGCGCTCGGCGGCGCAAAACTACAATACCGTCCAAACAACGCCCAGCGCCCACGCCCGATGACCCACCCCTGCCTCAGTTGCGGCGCCTGCTGCGCCAGCTTTCGCGTTGATTTTTCAGTCCATGAATGCGACAGCAACGGCGGCCGCGTGCCATCGGGGCTGGCTGAAGAGGTGAACGACAGCACCTGCCGCATGCGCGGCACCGACTATGCGCGCCCGCGCTGTGCGGCCTTGACCGGCACCATTGGCCAGCAAGCCGCCTGCGGCATTTATGAATGGCGCCCCTCCCCCTGCCGGGAGTTTGCAGCAGGCAGCGAGGCCTGCAACAAGGCGCGCGCACGCCATGGCATGCAGGCGCTGGAAGGCGGGCTGTACTAGCCCACCCGCCAACGCCCCCATGCACGGCGCTACAGCGGCGCGATGCGCACCACCGGCGCACTGGCCGTTTCGATCGACATGCGCAGCGGCAAGAACTGCGCAATCACCGCCATATTGCTGTGCAGGTGCTCGGTGGCCTCGCTGCAGCTGAAGGATGCCGGCTGGCCGCTTTGCCATACGGCCAGCGCCTGCAGCAGCAACAGCTGGTCGGCCAGGTAGGCGCAGACAGCGGCATCGGGCTTCTTCTGGTAATCGCGCAGGTCCTGGCAGAGCTTGCGCGCCACCGCTTCGGACGACACCCCGTGCGCGCCCAGGCCCCAGAACAGCTCGGTGACATGGTCATAGCGCAACGTGGCCTGCAGCAGATTGCCCGGGCCCTCTTCCTGGCTCACCGGCAGCAGTTCCATCGCACGCCGGTCCCAGCCCGTCAGCCGCGCCAGCTCGTCGAACTCGCGCATGGCAACACCCCGGGGGACGGCCGCGCAGACCGCTTCCACCGACACATGCTGCAGCATGCCGCGCGCCAGCAGATCAAAAGGCTGCAGCCCTTGCGCTGCCGGGCTGATGCAGGCGAGCGCCTCGCCACCGCCCGCCGGGTAAAAGCCATAGCGGCGCAGCCGCAGGTCCAGCCCCGCACCCATCCGTGCCACCAAGGGCGCATAGGCGCGATCGATGAAGTGGAAGTTGGGCGCCAGCGGGTTGTGCGTGCCACCCGACAACTGCACTGTGCTGGCAGCATCGGCCATCAGCAACGCTGGCAGCACCGTCTGCAACACCAGCATCGCACTGCCCGCGCCCGAGATCGGGAAGCGGTAGTCCCCAGCCTTGAGCGCCGCCGGCGCGAACTGCAGCGCCGTCACGCCTGCGCCGATGGGCGACAGCTGGGCATCGCTGATGGTCTGCGCCGCCTGCACACAGGCCAGATGCTGGCGCATCAGCCCTGGCTTGGAGCGCTTGGCCCGGATACTGTGCATCGCCAGCGGCCTTTGCGTGATGACCGACAGCGCCAGCGCCGTGCGCAGAATCTGGCCGCCCCCCTCGCCTTGCGAGCCGTCGATCTCGACCAGGCCCTTTTCTATTAAATGGGTTGAAAATTGCATTGGAATAAGTCCCTCTCTCTTGTTCTTATAGCGCGGCTCAAGGCCCGGGAAGCCCAGCATCCAACCAATGCTGCGGCTCCCGGGTCGCACTCTACCCCTTCACACACACCACCTGCTTGAGCGTGTACACCACCTCCACCAGGTCGCTCTGCGCCGCCATCACCGCGTCGATGTCCTTGTAGGCCATGGGGATCTCATCAATCACCTCGGCGTCCTTTCGGCATTCCACCCCTTCGGTGGCGCGCATTTGGTCCTCGACGGTGAACAGCTTCTTGGCCTTGGTGCGGCTCATCGTGCGACCGGCACCGTGGCTGCAGCTGTTGAAGCTCTCGGGGTTGCCCTTACCGCGCACGATAAAGCTCTTGGCCCCCATGCTTCCCGGGATGATCCCCAGCTCGCCCTGGCGTGCGCTCACCGCGCCCTTGCGGGTCACAAACACCTCCTGGCCAAAGTGCGTTTCGCGTTGCACATAGTTGTGGTGGCAGTTGACCGCCTCCAGGTGCGTCTCGAACGGTTTGGTGATCACCTTTTTCAGCGCATGGATCACGCGGACCATCATCACCTCGCGGTTGGCACGCGCAAACTTCTGCGCCCAACCCACCGCTTTGACATAGTCCCCGAAGTAGGCAGCGCCTTCTTCAAAATAGGCCAGGTCCTTATCGGGCAGGTTGCGTTGGTGCAACTCGGCATCCTTCTTGGCCAGCTCGATGAAGTGGGTGCCAATGGCGTTCCCCACCCCGCGCGAGCCCGAGTGCAGCATGATCCACACCGCCTGGTTTTCGTCCAGGCAGACTTCGATGAAGTGGTTACCGGTTCCCAGGGTTCCCAGGTGCTTGTAGTTGTTGGTGTTCTTGATGCGTGGGTGCGCTTCGCAGATCTCCTCGAACTCCTTCACCAGCCCTGACCAGGCGGCATCGGTTTCCTCAGGCGGGGTCTCCCAGCTTCCCTTGTCGCGGCCATAGCGCTTGGGCGTCATGCCCACCGGCACAGCCCGCTCGATCGCAGCGCGGATCGGCGCCAGGTTGTCGGGCAGATCGCTGGCCGTCAATGTGGTCTTGCAGGCCATCATTCCGCAACCCAGGTCCACCCCCACCGCGGCCGGGATGATGGCCTTGAGCGTAGGCACCACCGAGCCGATGGTGGCACCAATCCCCAAGTGCACATCAGGCATCACCGCCACATGCTTGAACACCACCGGCAGGCGCGAGATATTGGCCAGCTGGTTCTGCGCTTCGGCCTCGACCGGCACGCCATTGGTCCACATCTTGATCGGCACGCCATTGGGTACTTGTCGTTGTTCGTAGGTCATGTTGTTCCCTGTTCTTTCTTCTGTGTCTGTGTGGGCTTGCGCAGTTGCGTCCTGGCCCCGTCCGGTGGGAAAGCAGGATCCTCGCCCTGCTTTCCCCGACTCACGCCACGTGGCGCTTGCCATCTTATTTGCCAGAAGCGTGCCAACTCTGCGTCATCTCTAGAACTTTTTATCAAGCCATTGAATTAAATGAAATTTTTTAAAATATGCGTTCTCAATCCACAGCAACCTTAGTAGAAAAAATATCCATATAGCTAGCGACATTAGAATTAAAGCTAATTCATTCCATTCGATCCTATGAAACCCATCACCGTCATCGGTTTTCTCGGCACCCAGCTCGACAGCGGGCGCGGCGCAGGCCGCTGGAGCAAATGGCGGCCCTCGGTCGCGATTACCCAGCATGAAGACATGGTGGTGGCCCGCATGGAGCTGCTCTACACGCGCTCGCATGTCGACCTGGCCCGGCTGGTGCAAAAGGACATTGCAGCCGTCAGCCCCGAGACCGTAGTGAACCTGGTGGAGCTGCCGATCCGCGACCCCTGGGACTTTGAAGAGGTCTACGGCGCGCTCTACGACTGGACCAGCAGCTACCCCTTCGACAGCGACCAGGCCCAGTACTGGCTCAACATCACCACGGGCACCCATGTGGCGCAGATCTGCCTGTTCCTGCTGGCGGAATCGCGCGCGATACCCGGCGTGATCCTGCAGGCCTCACCACCCAAGCGGCAGATCGATGGCGCGGCGGGCAACTATGCGCTGATCGATCTGGACCTGTCGCGCTACGACGCGCTGGCCACGCGCCATGCCCAGGCACAGCAGGATGCGGTCGCCTTTCTCAAAAGCCATATTCCCACCCGCAACCCGCGCTTCAACCAGCTGATTGCGGAGATCGAGCAGGTGGCAGGCCGCTCGCAGGCCCCCATGCTGCTGGTGGGCCCGACGGGCGCGGGCAAGTCCTTTCTGGCGCGCCGCATGTACGAGCTGAAAAAGGCCCGCCACCAGATCAGCGGTGCCTTTGTCGAAGTCAACTGCGCCACCCTGCGCGGCGACAGCGCCGCCAGCACCTTGTTCGGCCACAAGAAAGGGGCGTTCACCGGCGCCGCCACCGAGCGCGCCGGCCTGCTGCGCACCGCAGACCAGGGCCTGCTCTTCCTCGACGAAATCGGCGAACTGGGGGCCGACGAGCAGGCCATGCTGCTGATGGCGATCGAGGAAAAGCGCTTCTACCCGATGGGCTCGGACAAGGAGGTGAGCAGCGACTTCCAGCTGATAGCCGGCACCAACCGCGACCTGCGCCTGGAGGTAGCAGCCGGCCGCTTTCGCGAAGACCTGTTCGCCCGCATCAACCTCTGGACCTACAACCTCCCCGGCCTGGCCCAGCGCAGCGAAGACATCGAGCCCAACATCGACCACCTGCTGGTGCAGCACGCCCAGCAAACCCACCGCACCGAGCGCTTCAACGCCGAGGCGCGCAAGCGCTACCTGCAGTTCGCCCAGAGCCCACAGGCGCTGTGGAGCGGCAACTTCCGCGATCTGCATGCGAGCGTGACGCGGCTGGCTACCTTGTCTACCAGTGGCCGCATCACCGAGGACCAGGTGGAGGCGGAGATTGGTCGGCTGCAATGGCTGTGGCAGCGGCCGGAGGCTGTGGCTTCGTGTGTCGATGGTTCTGCTGACGTGGCGTTGGAGGCCTTGTTGCCTGGTGATGCCATTGAGGGGATGGATTTGTTTGACCGGATGCAGTTGGCGTCGGTGGTGCGGGTGTGTCGTGCGTCTAGCAGTTTGTCGGAGGCGGGGAGGCAGTTGTTTCAGGCTTCGCGGGCACAGCGGGCGGTGGTGAATGATGCGGATCGGTTGCGCAAGTATTTGCAGAAGTTTGGATTGAGTTGGGATGTGGTTTGTTCTGCTCGTTGAGCCCGCTAAGGTCTGATGCTGTTTTTAGTTTCTGCTGCTCGTTGTATGCTGCTCGCCTCTTGCTTATTCGTATGCCTGCGGCGCTTTTGTCTTTTGCTGGCCGGAGTTCGCCCGGCGGGCGAGGTACTTTTCTTGGCGACCAAGAAAAGTACCCAAAAGAAGGTCGCCCTGCTGACTGCGTCCCTCCGCTTCGCTGCGGGCAACCTGTGGTGCTCGGGCATGGGCTGCACCGCGAAACTCACTACGCGCCAGAGGCGCTCCGTTCAAACAGACGCGGTGAGTCAGTTCACGATGCAGTTGCACTCTGCGGTGCAACTGCCCAGCCCATACCCTGTGCTCCTCGGCGCATTCAGAAGGGGGTTGAACAGACATGGGCCATCGCTGCGCTCGGCCACCCTGCAGGCCGAGCGCAGCGATGGCCTATTGGTATTTGGCTGTTTGGGGGTTGTTTGCATCCCCCCTTTTGCATGCGCCTGGGGCGTGGCGTTTGTGGGGTGGCGCTGGCACCGCAGAGTGCCAGCGCTTCGTCAACGAGCTTGCCGCGTCTGTCCGAACGGAGCGCCTCTGGCGCGTAGTGAGTTTCGCGGCACACCCCGCAAACTCCACGACACAGGTTGCCCTTCGCAACGCGAAGGGTCGCAAGCAGCAGGGGCGGCCTTCTTTTGGGTACTTTTCTTGGCCGCGCAAGAAAAGTACCTCGCCCGCCGGGGCGAGACCCGGCCAACTGCCCTACGCAGTAGTAAACAAAACCAAAAAAATAGGCACAACGTGCAGCCAACCAGCCTCCCAAAGGCCTAGCCCCACCGCAGAGTGCCAGTGCATCGTCCACTAGCTTACCGCGTCTGTTCGAACGGAGCGCCTCTGGCGCGTAGTGAGTTTCGCGGCACACCCCGCAAATGCCACGACACAGGTTGCCCTTCGCAAAGCGAAGGGTCGCAAGCAACAGGGACGACCTTCTTTTGGGTACTTTTCTTGATCGCCAAGAAAAGTACCTCGCCCGCCGGGGCGAGACCCGGCCAGCAGCTGCTAGCCAAGCAAACAAGCAAGAAGATAAAAGCAAAACAAGAAAAAACAAACAACATGGATTTCCCACAAATCCTAAAATCCCCACCTTCCAGCGCGCAGAGGCAGCAACCAAAGCCACCCCAGCGCCACCCCAGGCATAACAGGCAAAAAACCCGTGTCCCCTTTTGAATCGATTGCCCGCCGCGAACGCGGGCTGCTGCAGCAACTCACTGCAGCCCAAATGACGATGATCGCCATTGGCGGCGCCATCGGCACCGGCCTCTTCATGGGCAGCGCATTTGCCATCGGCTTTGCCGGGCCCAGCGTGCTCATCAGCTACGCCATCGGCGCGCTCATTGGTTTGCTGCTGATGGGCTGCCTGGCCGAGATGACGGTCGCGCACCCTACCAGCGGATCGTTTGGCGCCTATGCCGAGCACTACCTCAGCCCGCTCGCCGGCTTTGTGGTGCGCTACGCCTACTGGGCGGCCGTGGTGCTGGCGGTGGGGATGGAAGTCACCGCGGTGGGCAAGTACATGAAGTACTGGTTCCCCGAGGTGGAGCAGTGGGTCTGGGTGGCGCTGTTCTCGGTCGTGCTGGCTGCCGTCAATGCCACCAGCGTCAAGGCCTTTGGGCAGATGGAGTATGTGTTCTCCATGGTCAAGGTCGTGGCCATCGTCGCCTTTATCCTGATTGGCGCCTATGTGGTGTTCGGCTCGCGGCCCGAGGGGGTGGGTTTTTCCAACTACACCGCCGACCGGGGCTTTTTCCCCAACGGCTGGTGGGGCACCTGGGTGGGGGTGATCGTGGCCATCTTCAGCTACCTCAGCCTGGAGTCGATCGCGATTGCCGCCGGTGAGGCGCAGAACCCGCGCCAGGCGGTCACCTCGGCGTTCAAGACCACGGTGTTGCGCCTGGTGCTGTTCTACCTGCTGTCGCTGGCCTTGATGCTGGCCATCGTGCCCTGGAGCCATGCCAGCACCGACAAGAGCCCCTTCGTCAAGGTGATGGAGATCGTCGGCATTCCCGGCGCGGCCAGTGTGCTCAATTTTGTGGTGCTGGTCGCCAGCCTCTCGGCGATGAATGCGCAGCTCTATGTCACCTCGCGCATGATGTTCAGCCTCTCGCGTGGCGGCTATGCGCCGGCAGCGCTGGGCAAGGTCAACAGCCGGGGCGTGCCGATGGGTGCGATTGCCATCTCCTGCCTGGGCATGGCCGTGGCCATGGTGCTCAACGTGCTCAAGCCCGAGGAATCGCTCACACTGATGATGTCGATCTCGATGTTCGGCGCCATGTTTGCCTGGTTCATGGTGTTTGTCACCCATTTGTTCTTCCGCCGCCGCTGGCAGCGCGAGCATCCGGGCGAACGCCTGCAGTTCCGCATGTGGGGTTTTCCGGTGCTGACCCTGCTGGGCGCCGTGCTGATGCTGGCCGTCATCATCACCACCTATTTCACCGACGTGTTCCACATGACCACCTTGATTGGCGTGCCCATGCTGCTGGTGATGACCGCCGTCTACCTGATCTGGTACCGCAAGCGCTGATACATTGCACAGCTATGCCAAACACGCCTCACTCTGCGCCAAGCCTCTGGGACATCTCGCCGCCCGTCTATGTGGGCATGCCGGTGTTCCCCGGCGACACGCCCTACCAGCAGCAATGGGTGGCCAGCATCGGGCCGGGTTGCCCGGTCAATGTGGCCAGCATCACCAGCACACCGCATGCCGGCGCCCATGCCGATGCGCCGCTGCACTATGCGCCCGATGGCGCTACCATCGGCCAGGTGGATCTGGCGCCCTACCTGGGCCGCTGCCGCGTGGTCCATGCCATCGGCTGCGGCCCGCTGATCGAATGGCAGCACATCGAACATGCGATCAGCGACGACCTGCCCGAGCGCGTGCTGGTGCGCACCTACCAGCAGATGCCGCAGACCCAGTGGGATGCCGGCCTGACCGGCTACGCGGCCGAGACCGTCGAGCGCCTGGCCGCGCTGGGCGTGCGCCTGATAGGCATCGATACCGCCAGCATCGACCCGGCTGACAGCAAGGCCCTGCCCAGCCACCAGACCATTCGCCGCCACGACATGCGCGTGCTGGAGAACCTGGTGCTGGACGCCGTGCCCGAGGGCGACTACGAGCTGATCGCGCTGCCGCTCAAGCTTGTGCAGGCCGATGCATCGCCGGTGCGTGCCGTGCTGCGCGCGCTGCCCGGCACCTACAATCAGGCCACGGCCTGAACCCCCACCTCCCTTGCGGCAGGCGCCTGGCCCACCAGCGCCTGCCCGCCACCATTGACAAAGAGACCTAGCCATGACCACCTTGGAAGCCTGCCGCGACGTTGACCAGCATGAGCCGCTGGCACCGCTGCGCCACCTGTTCGACCTGCCCGAAGGCGTGATCTACCTGGACGGCAACTCGCTGGGCCCGCTGCCCAAGGCCACGGCGGCGCGCGTCGCCGATGTGGTGCAGCGTGAATGGGGCCAGGGCCTCATCCGCAGCTGGAACGATGCCGGCTGGATCGACCTGCCCCAGCGCCTGGGCGACCAGTTTGCGCCCTGGATCGGCGCCAAGCCCGGCGAGGTCGTGTTCACCGACACCACCTCGGTCAACCTCTACAAGGTGCTGAGCGCAGCCATCCGCCTGTCGCAGCAAGAGTTCTCCAACCCGGCACCGCGCACCAAGGTCATCAGCGAGCGCAGCAATTTCCCTACCGATCTGTACATCGCCGAATCGCTGTGCAAGCAGCACAACCTGGAGCTGGTGCTGATCGAGCCCGAAGAACTGCCCGCCTGCCTGACCACCGATGTGGCCGTGCTGCTGCTCAGCCACGTGAACTACCGCACCGGCCATATGCACGACATGACCCAGGTCACGCGCGACGCGCATGCACAGGGCGTGCTGACCGTGTGGGACCTGGCCCATGCCGCCGGCGCCGTGCCGGTGGACCTGAATGCAGCCAACGCCGACTACGCCGTGGGCTGCAGCTACAAGTACCTCAACGGCGGCCCTGGCGCCCCGGCCTTTGTCTGGGTGCATGCGCGCCATACCGACAAGTTCTGGCAGCCGCTGTCGGGCTGGTTCGGCCATGCCGAGCAGTTTGCCTTCAACAGCGACTACCAGCCTGCGCCCGGCATCCGCCGCTACATGTGCGGCACCCAGCCGATGATTGCGCTGTCGGCGCTGCAGTGCGGGCTGGACATCTTCAGCGAAGCCGAAAAGTACGGCGGCATGGCGGCACTGCGCCGCAAGTCCATCGCACTGACCGACCTGTTCATCGAGCTGGTCGAGACCCGCTGCGCCGGCTACGGCCTGGGCCTGGCCACGCCGCGCGATATCTTTGCGCGCGGCTCCCAGGTCTGCCTGACCCGCGACGACGGCGCGGGCGTGGATGGCCAGGGCAGCGGCGCCTATGCCATCGTGCAGGCGCTGATCGCCCGGGGCGTGATTGGCGACTTCCGCAAGGGCGATGGCGGCAAGGGCCCGCACAAGGATATTCTGCGTTTTGGCTTCACCCCCCTCTACACCCGTTTTGAAGACGTGTGGAACGCGGTCGAGCACCTGCGCCAGGTACTGGAATCGGGCGAATGGCAGAAGCCCGAGTTCAACCGCATCAACGCGGTGACCTGATTGCACAGCCCGTCCAGCACCCGCTACGCCATGTCCGAACGCATCGCCATTCTCGACTTTGAAACCACCGGCATGAGCCCGGCGCATGGCGCGCGCGCGGCGGAGGTGGGCATCGTCATGGTCGAGAACGGCCGCATCGTGGACCGCTACCAGAACCTGATGAATGCCGGCCAGCGCATGCCCGGCTTCATCACCCAGCTCACCGGCATCACCACCGCGATGCTGCAGGCGGCGGCGCCTGCAGAGCAGGTGATGCGCGAGGCGGCAGCATTTGTCGGCACGGCGCCGCTGGTGGCACACAACGCATCGTTTGACAGCAAGTTCTGGCTGGATGAGCTGGAACGCGCAGGCTGTGCGGCCAGCCCGGCCGCAGCGCCTGCCGGCAAGCTGTTTGCCTGCACCGTGTTGCTGTCGCGCCGCCTCTACCCCGAGGCACCCAGCCACTCGCTGGGCAAGATCGTGCGCCACCTGCAACTGCCGCCGGCCGACAAGGCCCACCGGGCACTGGCCGATGCCGAGATGACCGCCCACCTGCTGCTGCGCATGCAGGCCGATCTGCGCAGCCGCTGGCACATTCCCGAGCCCAGCCATGCGCTGCTGAGCGAATTGCAGGTCTGCCAGCGCAAGCACCTGGGCCGCTGGCTCAGCAGCACCTCCGCGCGCCAGACCCAGCCGCAGCTGCCTGAGCTGGCCAACACGGTGATGCCTACGGCTGGGCCAGCAACACGCTGAGCAGCACATTCAGCGCCGCCATCAGCAGCACGGCCAGCCCGGTCACCAGCAGCACCCTGGACTGTACCCAGGCGCGCTCGGCCTGCGCAGCACCGGGCACCAGCTGGCAGGCCATCTCCACCTTGCCGGGGGAGGCCATCAGCAGCAGTGCCGCGCTGACATTGTGGACTGCCATAAACGGCAGCACCGCCACGCCCAGGGCCTGCGCAATCTCGGCCTGGGTGGCCGCAAACATCGCATTGGCGCCCGTGTTGGAGCCGGTCACAAAACCTCCCAGCGCGCCGACAAAAGGCGCAGCAAACACATAGGCGCTGCCGCCCTGTGCCAACGCATGGGCCAGCTGCGCAGCCATGCCCGACACGGCCATCACCACGCCCAGCACGATGAACAGCCCCGTGACCGGCGCCACCTGGCGCCAGGACTGCCACACCCGCTGCAGGCTGCTGGCTGCGGGCAGGCCGCGCGCAAACCAGGCCGCCGCCACAAACAGCCACAGCGCAGGTGATGCCAGCAAATGCCAGGCACCCGCGCCCTGCAAGGCGCGCAGCACGGCGCCCGCCACCAGCACACCCAGCAGCAGCAAGCCATAGGCGGCCAGCGCGCGCCAGCCCAAAAGGCCCAGTGGCGCAGCGGCCTGGCCCGCTACAGCGCCTGTGCCCCGCCGGCCCAGCCACAGCCAGAGCACCGTCATCAGCAAGGCGCCCAGCGCGCCGGCGGCCGAGGTGCCGGCCACCGCATTGCTCAGCCCAATGGCCAGCGCCAGCATCAGGCCCGACAACGCACCCTGCAGCATGGCTACTGCACGCCGGCCCGGCGCACTGGCCAGCCCCGCTGCGGCCACACCGGCCACCACCATCGGAATCACACTCACCGCTGCTGACGCCACACCCAGCGCATCAAAGCCGATCCCGGCCATCGTGGCCGCAATCAAGGTGCCCGGGCCCATGGAGCCCCAGGGCACGGCGCAGAGGCCCAGCAAGCCAATCAGCGCCATCTTGCGCGCCGGCAAACCGCTGTGCGCCAGCAGCGGAATGCCGATGGTGATGCCAATGCCAAAGCCGGTCAGTGATTCGGCAAAGGGCGTGACCCCGTGCACCACCAGCAGCACAGCGCCCACGCCTTCGCCGGTGCGGCCCATTACCCACTGCGCCAGCGCCTTTTGCGCTCCGGCAGCGCGCAGCACTTCGGACAGCAGCAGGCCGCCGCCCACGATCAGCAGCACCTCCACGAGGACCGGCATCCAGCTGGCCAGCGCCTGCTGCGCCGCAGCTGCGCTGAGCGGAAAAGCCAGCAGGCAGCCGGCCAGTGCCAGCACCACACCGGTCAGCGCCGCATACAGCGAACGCAGCCCCAGCAACAGCCCCGCGATGACGGCCAGGACCGGGGACGCACTCAAGAACAGGTACATTGGGAGAGCGCTTGTTGAAATTGCATATAGGCAAATAATATTTCCTACACGAAATATAGTCAATCCATGTCGACTGAAAATTCCCCACCCAGCACCGATTCCGACCTGCAGTTCGGCCTGGCCGTGCGCGCCCGCCGCGCGCAGCTGGCCATCACCCTGGACCAATTGGCCCAGGCCAGCGGCGTCACGTCCGGGGCGCTGTCCAGGGTGGAACGGGGCCTGCTCAGCGTGAGTCTGCGCAATGCCATGGCGATTGCCCGCGGCCTGGGCTGCGAGCTGAGCGACCTGGTGCAAAGCCCTGCGCCCGCACAGATCACGCGGGCCGGCGCGCATGCGCGCTTTGTCCATGAGGACACCGGCATCGTGCGCCTCGCCTTGGCCCGCCCGCTGCCGGGGCTGGAGTTGCTGCACTACACCGTGCCGCCGGGCCAGGCCTCCAGCCACTTCGCGCCGCACCGGCCGGGCACGCGCGAGGTGTTCTATGTCGAAAGCGGCAGTCTGCGCGTCTTCACCGGGGCCGATTCCGTGCTGCTGCAAGCCGGCGATAGCGCCCAGCTGGCGATGGACACCGAGCACCACTTTGCCAACGAGGGCCGTGGCGTGGCGCATTTCATCCTGCTGGTGGCCGCGCCCACGCATCGGGGCTGATGGCCCCTTGCAGTGCCGTCATCACGAAGATGGCTGGAACAGCCGCTCGGCCACAAAGTCCACAAACACACGCAGGCGCGGCGACATCAGCCGGCCCGAGGGCCAGAGGATGCTGAACTGGCCGGCATAGGTCAGACAGTCGTCCAGCACCGTCTGCAAGCTGCCATCGGCCAGCGCGTCGCGGGCCAGAAAATCGGGCATATAGGCAATGCCCAGGCCCCCGATCGCCGCACCGCGCAAGGCCTCCATGTTGTTGCAGGTCAGCGCTGGCGGGTGGGCGGCGGCATCCTGCGCGGCGTCGGCGCTATCGCCGCCCATCTGCCAGGGCTGCAGCTTGCCCGAAGTGGGAAAGCGAAAACGCAGGCAGTCATGCGCCGCCAGATCCCCGGGCCGCAGGGGCCGGCCGCGCTGCGCCAGATAGGCCGGGGATGCGCAGAGCACAAAGCGGAACAGGCCCAGGCGCCGGGCGCTGAGGCTGGAGTCGGCCAGCACGCCGCTGCGGATCACTGCATCCAGGCGCGCCTCGACCACATCGACCAGCCGGTCGTTGAAGTCCAGGTCCAGCTCAATATCCGGGTAGCGCGCGCGGAAGGCCGGAATCACCGGCAGCAAGAAGCGGTAGCCAATGGTGGGCAGGCCAATGCGCAGCAAGCCCCGGGGACTGCTCTGCGTGCTTGACAGCAGCGCCTGCGCATCCTGCAGGTCATCCAGAATGCGGCGCCAGTGCGTGTACATCAGCTCGCCCTCGTGCGACAGCGACACCCGCCGCGTGGTGCGCACCAGCAGCTGCGTGCCCAGTTGTGCCTCCAGCTTGGCCACGCTTTTGCCGACGGCCGATGCCGAGATGCCCAAGGCGCGGGCAGCGGCCACAAAACTGCGGCGCTCGGCCGCCTGCACAAAGGCGGCGATGTGGTTCAGGTTGTCCATGCGCGCATATTACGGAAATTTGGTTGTTAATCAAACAACGACTTGCCCGTTTATTAGCCATCCATTCCTCATTAAGCTCCACAGCGTGTTTTTGCAGGAGTTGGCTATGCGTCAAGTTTTACCCGCCGCCTGGCGCGGGCCCTGGATGGTTCTGGCATCCGTTTGTCTGGCAGCGCTGGTGCTGCCGCTGAGTTTTTCTGGCGGGGCCGTGGCCACGCCTGCGATTGGCCGCGCACTGGGCGGCAGCGCCACCAGCTTGGGCTGGATCACCAATGCCTTCATGCTGGGCTTTGGCAGCTGCCTGATGGCCGCTGGCGCGCTGGCCGACCAGTGGGGGCGCAAGCGGCTGTTTTTGCTGGGTCTGTCCAGCTTCTGCCTCGCGGGCCTGGGGCTGGTGCTGGCGCGCAGCGTGTGGCAGATTGACCTGCTGCGCGCGCTGCAAGGCGTGGCGGCTGCGGCCACGTTGGCAGGCGGCACAGCCGCGCTGGCGCAGGAGTTTGTAGCGGCGCAGCGCGCCCAGGCCTTCAGCCTGCTGGGCACCACCTTTGGCACCGGCCTGGCCTTTGGCCCGCTGCTGACCGGCTGGTTGATGGAGCGCGCCGGCTGGCAGGCCGGTTTTGCACTCTGCACCGGCCTGGGGCTGCTGGCCTTGCTGGTGGGCATCGCCGCGATGCGCGAGTCGCGCGATCCGCAGGCCCAGGGCCTGGACTGGCCCGGTGCGCTGCTGTTCACCTGCGCGCTGGCCTTGCTGACCTTGACGATGGTGGAGGCGGCTGCACGGGGCTGGCACAGCCCGCTTGTCATCGCATTGCTGCTGGCATCCGCTGCCGCGCTGCTGCTCTTCGTCGCCGTGGAGCGGCGGGTGGCCCGCCCGATGCTGGACCTGAGTCTGTTCCGCTACCCGCGCTTCGTCGGCGTACAGGTGCTGCCGATCGCCACCTGCTACTGCTACGTGGTGCTGCTGGTGCTGCTGCCGCTGCAGCTGATCGGCATTGGCGGCTACAGCGAGGTGGCGGCCGGCTGGTGGATGCTGGCGCTGTCCGCCCCGATGCTGGTGGTACCACTGGCCGCAGCCTGGCTGACGCGCTGGTTCGGCCCCGGTCCCATTTCGGCAGCGGGCCTGCTGCTCGCGGCCGCCGGCCTGCTGTGGCTGGCGCAGATCCCCGTGGAGGCCGGTGGCATGGCGCGTGTGCTGCCGCTGTTGCTGATCGGCAGCGGCGCGGGCCTGCCCTGGGGCCTGATGGATGGGCTGTCGGTCAGCATGGTGCCCAAGGAACGCGCGGGCATGGCCACCGGTATTTTCAGCACCGTGCGGGTGGCCGGTGAAGGCATTGCGCTGGCAATGGTGACCGCGCTGCTGGCCGGCTTTATCACCCCGCACCTGCCGGCATCCCTGGAGGTGGCCAGCCTGCAGACTGCGGCCCAGCAACTGGCGATGGGCGAGCTGCGCCAGGCGCTGGCCTTGCTGCCTGCCCAGCCCGATGCGGCAGCTGCCCTTGATTTGCAAAAAGCCTATGGCCAGGCCTTTGCACAGCTGCTGTATGTACTGGCGGCGATTGCGACCGTCTCTGCGCTTGTGGTGCTGGGCCTGCTGCGCCCGGCCAGTGGCGATGCGCTGCAGGCCCCTGCGGCTAGCCCTCAATAGCTTTTGGCCGACAGGCTGGCCCAGAGGTGGGCCGCCACCAGCGCCCGCCAGGGCGCGAACGCACCCAGCCACTGCTCGGCCTCGCGCTGCGAGACGCTGGGCACATCCAGCAAGCGGGCCAGCGCATTGCGCACCGCCACATCGCCATGCAGGCTGCCGTCCAGCCAGCCAAAGCCGCGCAGCAGTGCGTAGTGCACCGTCCAGGGGCCAATGCCCTTGATGGCCAGCAGCGCATCCTCAATCGCCTGGGCGTCTTGCGCCTGCAAGGGCTGCGTGGCCCAGGCATCGAGCGGCAGGCTGCCGTCGAGCACGGCAGCGCAAACGCGCTCCAGCGTGGCGATCTTGCTGACCGAAAAGCCTGCGGCGCGCAGTTGCTCGGGCGTCAATGCCGCCAACGCAGCGGCATCAGGGTGGCAGAGCATGCCGCTGCTGTGCTGCAGCGCCGTAGCCGCAATCAGCCGCCGGCGCAGTGCAATGGCCGCCGCCACGCTGATCTGCTGGCCGGTGATCGCCCATACCAGGGCCTCGAACGGGCTGCTGCTGGCGGGCACACGCAGACCCATCTGGCTCAGCAGCAACGGGCCCAGCACCGGGTGCTTGCCATGCTGCAGCGCCAGCTGGTCCGCCCCCTCGCCCAGGCCCAGCATGCGCGCCACCATCGCATCCAGTGCGGCTGGGCCGTCTCCGGTAGCGCCGGTGTCGGCCGGCCCATCGACCGCCAAGCTGGCAACGGCCTGGGTGGCGCCCTCCACCAGCTCCAGCTCCAGCAGCGCAGGCCGGCCTTGCCAGGTCAAGCCCTTGCTGACCCGCAGCCCCTCGACCTTCTCGGAAGCTTGCAGGGCATCCCGGGCATGCAGGGCCAGCATGTCCTGCGGGCGGTAGTTGGCAGGCAGGGCGACTTGGGTGCTCAGGACCAGGGGCATGGGAGGGCGTGCGGAAGGCGGCGGCGGGCGCGGTTCCCCACTATAGGGGATGGAGGGCGGGCGATGCAGTCACAGCTGTTTCCATGCGCTACGGCTATTCCGCGTCGTGGAACACGATGCCCAGCGTGTGGCGCTGCCCGCGCAGCACTGTGGACACCCCGTGCCGGTGCTGCACCCGGTAGCTGCCGCGCGTGCCCTGCACCGGCCGCTCGCGCACCGCGATGATGGCCGCATCGCCACGCTGCAGCGGCAGCACCTGCGCGCGCGACTGCATGCGCGGGCGTTGCTCGGTCAGCACCAGCTCGCCCCCGTCAAAATCCTCGCCCGGCTGCGACAGCAGCACGATCACCTGCAGCGGAAACACCAGCGCGCCATACAGGTCCTGGTGCAGGCAGTTGTAATCCTCGGCGCCATAACGCAGCAGCAGCGGTGTGGGCCGACATTGGCCTGCTGCATGGCACTGGGCGAGCAAGGCCGCATGCTGCGCAGGCCAGGGCGGTGTGGCCGATGCGAGCTGCTGGCGCCAGTGCTCCGCCACGGGCTGCAGCCGCGCGTAGAGCGCCGTGCGCAAGGCCTGCAGCAGCGCTGGCAGCGGGTAGGCAAAGTACTGGTACTCACCTCTGCCAAAGGCATGGCGCTGCATCTGGATGCGGCTGCGAAAATGCGCCGCCTCGTCGTACATCGCGGCCATCTGCTGGCACTGCGCCGCATCCAGCAAACCCGGCAGCAGGCCCCAGCCTTGGCGGTCCAGCTGGCGGCCCACCGCAGTCCAGTCATAGCGCTGCAGGGCTGCCTCGGCCTGCACATCTGCGCCACCGGCACCGGCTGGTGCCGAGCCGGCCTGCAACAGCGGCGCAGGCTCCGCTTCCTCCAGCGGCAACGCGGCCTGCGCGGCACAAGCCAGGCGCTTAACCATGGCGGGACACCCGGGGGGCCTGGGGCGCCAGCTCGGCCTCGTGCTGCAGCAGCGCGCGCTTGCGCTCCACGCCCCAGCGGTAGCCGGAGATGCCGCCATCGTTGCGCACCACCCGGTGGCAGGGGATGGCAACGGCCAGCGCATTGGCCGCGCAGGCGCCAGCGACGGCGCGGCTGGCCTGGGGCATGCCCAGCTTGCGCGCCAGCTCGCTGTAGCTGACGGTGCTGCCCACCGGAATCAGCCGCAGCGCCTGCCAGACCTGCTGCTGGAAGGCAGTGCCGCGCACATCCAGCGGCAGTGCCAGGCCGCGCGTGGGCTCATCGACAAAGCCGATGACCTGCGCCATCCAGCGCTCAAAGTCGGCATCGCCACCAGCCAGCTGGGCCTTGGGAAAACGCTGCTGCAGGTCCTGCACCAGCGCATCGGCATCGTCGCCCAGCAAGATGGCGCAAATGCCCTGTGCGGTGGCAGCCACCAGAATCGGGCCCAGGCTGCATTCGGCGACGCCAAAACGAATCTGCTGCGCCACGCCGCCGGTGCGGTACTGGCGCGGCGTCATGCCCAGCACCGCCTGGCTGTCGCGGTACAGCTGCGCGGTGCTGGCAAAGCCGGCATCAAAGATTGCATCGATGACGCGGGGCGCCTCCTGCGCATCGCCCAGCGCGGTCTGCAGGCGCTGCCGGCGCTGTGCCTTGGCATAGGCCTTGGGCGATACGCCGACCGCCGCCTTGAAGACACGCTGCAGATGGAAGGGGCTCATGCCGGCGCGCTCGGCCAGCTCGGCCAGGCTGGGCTCTTCTTCGGCGGTGGCGATCCAGCCGCACAGCTGGGCCACCAGCGCGGCATGGCTGGGCTTGGCGGGGTTATCGGGCTGGCAGCGCTTGCAAGCGCGGTAGCCAGCGGCCTGGGCCTGCGCGGCGGTGTCAAAAAAGCGGACGTTCTCGGGCTTGGCCAGCCGCGAGCTGCAGGACGGCCGGCAAAAAATGCCGGTGCTGCGCACCGCATAGACAAAGCGGCCGTCGGCCGCAGCGTGGCGGCCCTGCACATCGGCCCAGCGCGGATCGGCCAGGGTTTGCTGCGCACGGGCAGCCAGTGTGGCGGCGTTGGACGTGCGGGCAGCCGACGTGGAGCGTGGTGTGGATGGGGCAGACTGTTTCATGCGGATCACCTCAGTACAATCGATGCAGCCACTTTAGGCCTTGCGGCCCTGTTGCGCAGTGCCATTCTTGCGCTGCAATTGAAGCCGCTTCCACTGCCCCACATACCATGCGAGACACCAACAGCAAGCCCGAATCCATTGTGCATGAAGAGCGCGCCCAGCTCGACTTCAGCAAAGACATGAGCTATGGCGACTACCTGCACCTGGACGAGATCCTGAACGCCCAGCACCCGCTGTCGCCCGCGCACGACGAGATGCTGTTCATCGTGCAGCACCAGACCAGCGAGCTGTGGATGAAGCTGATGCTGCACGAGCTGCGCGCGGCCATGCAGGCCATTGCCAACCCCGAGGCCAACACCAAGCCCGAGGCCTTCAAGATGCTCGCGCGCGTCTCGCGCATCATGGAGCAGCTGGTCAATGCCTGGACCGTGCTGTCGACGATGACGCCGCCCGAGTACTCGGCGATGCGGCCCTACCTGGCCAACTCCAGCGGCTTTCAGAGCGCGCAGTACCGCTGCATCGAGTTCTCGCTGGGCAACAAGAATGCCGCCATGCTCAAGCCCCATGCGCACCGGGCCGACCTGCTGGCCCAGGTGCAGGCGGCTTACGAATCGCCGTCGCTGTACGACATTGCGTTGCAGCTGCTGGCGCGCGAAGGCATTGCCGTGCCGGCCGAGGCGCTGCAGCGCGACTGGACCCAGCCTTATGTGGAGAGCGAAGGCGTCAAACAGGCCTGGATCACCGTCTACCGCGATCCGCACCAGTACTGGGACCTGTACCAGCTCGGCGAGAAGCTGGCCGACATCGAGGATGCCTTCCGCCTCTGGCGCTTCCGCCACCTGACCACCGTCGAGCGCGTGATCGGCTTCAAGCGCGGCACCGGCGGCACCGGTGGCGTCAGCTACCTCAAGAAAATGCTCGATGTGGTGCTCTTCCCCGAGATCTGGACCCTGCGCACCAACCTCTAAGCACCTGTTCCAAGCCACAGCAACCCGCCAAGGGGTTGCTCCAAGTGACAGCGCGCCGTGCAGAGGGGGCCAGAGTCCTCTATAGTGGCAAGCGCATGTAACAAGCCGCGCCCGCCCCTGCTGGCCGATCGCGCATACACCATGGGCCGGCCCCCTCTGGCCCCGGCTTGTTGCCCGCACTCTCAGCCATGCCGGTCCCACCTACACCCTCCCCCACCGGGCGCCCTGCGGCGTCCTCGTCCACGTTGCTCTGGGCCATGCTGCTGACCTTGCTGTCGGCCTTCTCGCTGAGCCAGGCCTTCCGCACCGTCACCTCCATCATTGCCGACGGGCTGCGCACCGATTTCGGGCTGTCTGCCGAGTCGCTGGGCGCGTTTGCCGGGCTGTTTGGTTTGTCCTTCGGGGTGACGCAGCTGTTCATGGGCGTGGGCATGGACCTGTATGGGCTGCGCAAGACCGTGCTGACGGCCTTTCCGCTGGCGATTGCCGGCTCGCTGATCTCGGCGTTGGCCCCCAGTTACCACGGCCTGATGCTGGGCCAGTTGCTGATCGGCATCGGCTGTTCGCCAGCCTTTCTGGCCTGCACCATGTTCATCGCGCGCCATTTCCCCAGCGACCGCTTTGCCTTCATGTCCGGCGTCGGCATGGGCGTCGGCGGTCTGGGCCTGCTCTTTACCGGCACGCCGCTGGCCTGGCTGGTACAGCACTATGGCTGGCGCTGGGGCTTTGGCCTGCTGGCGGTGCTTTGCGCGCTGTCCTGGATCGCCATCTTTGTGCGCGTGCATGAGCCGCACCTGCCCAGCGATGACCTGCCCAAGCCCAGCTGGCTCACAGCCGTCAAGGGGTTTGGCGGCCTGCTGCTGGTGCCGCACACCTGGGCCATCGCCATCATGGGCATGGTCGGCTACGCCTCATTTCTGACGGTGCGGGGCCTCTGGCTCAGCCCGATGCTGATCGACCGCTATGGCTTCTCGCTGGTGGCGACCGGCAATGTGGCCCTGGTCGTCTCGATGATCTCGCTGTTCACGCCGTCGGTCTTTGGCCGGCTCGATCCGGGCCCGGCCCGCCGCCGGCGCCGCATCATCGCCGGTGCCGCAGTGATGGCCAGTACTTTCTGCGCGCTGGCCTTTGTCCACCATCCCGCAGCCACCGTCGCGCTGATCATGTTCATGGGGCTGGCCTCGGGCTACTCGGTGCTGCAGTATGCCGATGTGCGCTCCTCCTACCCCCGGGAAACCACGGGCCGCGCGCTATCGGTCTACACGATGGCGATGTTCCTGGGCGTCGCGCTGATGCAGTGGCTCTCGGGCATCGTCGCGTCTTATGCGCAGCGGCATGGCGGCGAGATCTACCAGTATGTGATGCTGTTTGTCGCGGGCATGCTGCTGATCGGCTGCCTGGCCTTCCGTTTTCTGCCCCAGTCGCCGCTGCTGGCCCCAAAGAGCCCCGCCAGCCCTTAACCAGCCAATGGTTACAGCACCGAAGCCGAGGACCCATCGCCCCGGTACAGCCAGGGCACATCCATCAGCTTGGCGCCCAGCGCGCGCAATGCGGTATCGCGCCCCAATGCGACAAGGCCCCGCGCATGGAAAATCTCGCCATTGCGGATCGCACGGGCCTGCACCCGGGCATTGCGCTGCCAGCGGTTGAGCGCATAGCGCCGCAGGCGCAGCGGCATCTCCAGGTCGTGCATGGTCAACGCGCGCTGCAGCTCGGCGGCATCTTCAATCGCCATGCCGGCACCCTGGGCCAGGTAGGGCCGCATCGGGTGGGCGGCGTCGCCCAGCAATGCGACCAGGCCCTGCGCCATCTCATGGGGGCCGGTGACCGGTGCCCGGTCAGCCAGCGGCCATAGCCGCCAGGCAGCGCCTGCGGCATGCACGGCCTCCACCAGATTGAGCAGCTGGCGGTGGGCACCGGCCAGACAGCGCTGCAGATCGGCGCCATTGGCGGCATGGTCCCAGTGCTCCAGGTCATCGGGTGCCGGGCCTTCGACAATGAAGACCAGGTTCTGCAGCTCGCCACCGCGCACGGGGTACTGCACCGCATGGAAGCGCGGCCCCATCCAGGCAGTGACTACCTCGGTGCGCAAGGCCGCCGGCAGGTCTGCCTGGCGCACCAGTGCCCGGTAAGCCAGGTGGCCGGTCACGCGCGGTGGCGCATCATGGAGCAGGCGCAGCCGCGTGCGGCTCCAGATGCCGTCGGCACCCACCAGCGCATCGCCTTCGATCTGCTTGCCCTGCTTGGTGGTGATGGTGACGACCCGGCCATTGTCCTCATGGTAGTCCACCGCATGGTCCAGGTTGAGGTGCAGATCTGCATGGGGCTGCACCGCATCGAGCAGCAGCTGGTGCAGATCAGCCCGGTGAACGGTGGCATAGGCTGCGCCATAGCGCGCCACTGCCTGCGCGCCCAGATCCAGCCGGGCCAGCTCCTGCCCACTGATCGCATTGCGCGAGACCAAGGCCTGCGGAAACGCCGCCACCGCTTGCAGGGGCCGTTGCAGGCCCCAGGCCTGCAGGCGCCGCACCACATTGGGACCCAGCTGCACGCCGGCACCCACTTCGCTGAACTGCGCAGCGCGCTCAAACATCCGCACCTCGGTGCCCGCGCGGACAGCGGCCAGCGCAGCGGCCATGCCGCCAATGCCGCCGCCGGCGATCAAAATCTGTTCATGCATACCGCCATTGTGCCCAGATTGCAGGGGCCGGCTTGTGCGCTAGCGCAACAGCCCAGTGCCTGGCTGCAGCACCCGGCGATGGTGTGGCTCAAGCCGGACGGCAGCTGGGGAAGCTGTGCAGGCGCTCGAACTCGCCAATCGGCACCGGGCGGCCAAAGTGAAAGCCCTGGAAGCGCTTGCAGCCATTGCTGACGAGGAAATCCACCTGCTCGGAGTTCTCGACGCCTTCGGCCACCACTTCGAGCTCCAGGCTCTGGGCCAGCGCCAGAATGGTACGCACGATCACCGCGTCGCTGACATCGCTCAGCACATCGCTGACAAAGCTGCGGTCGATCTTCAGCTGGTCCAGCGGCAGGCGCTTGAGGTAGGCCAAAGATGAGTAACCCACGCCAAAGTCATCGAGCGAGAAGCCCACGCCGTGCTCCTTGAGCTGGCGCATGCGGTTCACCGTTTCATTGACGTCGCCGAGCAGCAGGTTCTCGGTCAGCTCCAGCTTCAGCCGCCGGGCGTTGGCCCCCGTCTGCGCCACGATGCCCAGCACCTCGTCGACAAAACCCTGGTTGTGGAACTGCCGGGGACTCACATTGACCGACATCGTCAGCCCCTGCGTGGAGGCACTCGCGGCCCACAGCGCCAGTTGCTGGCAGGCGGTGCGCATCACGAAGTTGCCGAGCTCGACGATCAGGCCGGTCTGCTCGGCCAGGTCGATGAACTCGATCGGCATGACCAGACCACGCGCCGGGTGGCGCCAGCGCACAAGGGCTTCGGCGCCCACCAGGCTGCCGCTGCCGTTCATCACTGGTTGGTAGTACACCTGCAGTTCGCCGTCATGGATGGCCTGGCGCAGGTCATTTTCCAGATTGGCACGCGCATTGACAATGGCCTGCATCTGCGGGTCAAAGAAACGCTGGGTGTTGCGGCCGGCCGACTTGGCCTCGTACATGGCCAGGTCGGCGCGCTTGAGCAATTCCTGCACCGTCAGCGATTCATGGTCGCCAAACACGGTCACGCCAATGCTGGGCGTGCTGTGGTGGGACTGGCCATCCAGCGCAAACGGCTGTTTGAAGCGGGTGATCACATGTTCGACCACAGCGCGCACATGGGCCTCGGCCTGCGCGCGCTCGGCGCCCAGGTTCTCGACCAGCACCACGAACTCGTCGCCACCAAAGCGCGCGACCACATCGCCGCTGCGCACGCTGGCAATCAGGCGCTTGCCCACCTCGCACAGCAGCCGGTCACCCTTTTGGTGGCCCAGCGAATCGTTGAGGTCCTTGAAATTGTCCAGATCGATGAACAGCAGCGCTGCATAGGTGCCGCGCTGCTGGCAGGCAATGATGGACCATTCCAGCCGGTCCATCAGCATACGGCGGTTGGGCAGACCCGTGAGCACGTCGAAGAACTCAAGGCGCTCGATTTCCTTGCGGGCGCGGCTGCGTTCGGCCAGATCGCGCGAAATGCACAGCAGGCCGGTGACCTCGCCATTGGCTGCCCGGATGGCGGATTTGGTGATTTCGAAACGGCCCTGGTAGCCATTGTCGGCAAACTGCAGGGTTTCCTCATAGACCACCGGGGTGTTCGCATTGCGCGCGCGCAGGTCCGTCTCCCAGTCCGATGGCATGCGCGCCTGCAGCCCCAGATCGGACGTGGTGCGGCCAATGATTTGCGCATGGGTCAGCCCCACCAGGCGCTCGAAAGCCTGGTTGCAGTGCAGAAAGCGCCCATCCGCCCCCTTGAGCACGACCAGGTCGGGGATGGCACTGACCAGTGACACCAGCTGCGACTGCTGCTCCTGCACGCGGCCCACCATCAGCTTTTGCATCGACACATCGTGCGACAGCAGCATGAAGGCATGGGCATCGCGGCCTTGCGGGGCGACCAGAATATCGGTCTGGAAGTGGCGCAGACCCTGGGGCGTTTCAATGCTTTGCTCGAATGCGAGCGATTGGCCTGCGCGCAGGCGCGCAAGCCAGTCAGGCGCCTGGCCGCGCAGGCTGGGTGCCAGTGCCTCGGTCCAGGGCTGGTCCACCAGGCTGGGCACGCCCAGCCAGTCCAGCTGGGTGCGGTTGGCATGCACGATGGCGCCTGTGCCATCGACCCGCACCACCCCAATGGGGGCCTGCTCCAGCCATTCTTCGCCCTGCAGGCGTGCGGGATGGCTGGAGGCCCAGTCGACCAGGCTATGGCGCAACGACGCCATGATCAGCACCAGCGCCAGCACGGACAGCGCATAGCTCCAGGCCGCCTGCTCCACCAGCAGCGCCCAGCGGGTGCCGGCGCCCAGCAGCATGGCCATCGCGCCCACAGCCAGCGCTGCGGATATTCTCAGCACCGTCCAGCGGCCGGACTGCCCCGCAAAATGGCGGCTCTGCATCGCAACCCAGGCACAGCAGACCAGCATGGCCAGCGGAACGAGGAAGCGGCGCACGCCTTCGAGGTCGACCAGCCCCTGCGCCACCACGGCCGCTCCAAGCGCCAGTGCCGCCAGCGCCGTCAGCACGGCGCGATGGCTTTGCAGTCGCAGCCAAGGGCTGGCGCCTAGCGCCGTGCCAGGACGGTGGCGCCGCGAAGATGAAGACAGTTCTATGGAGACTATCAATAGGCTTATTGATAGAAGAATATTGACTGCCAGCTCCAGCCACAGGGCTGGGAGGCTGCCAGGTTCCGACCAGCGCAGCGGCAGCGCCAGCACCACCGCAAAGCCGCCCAGCACCACGGCACTGCATACCCACAGCGGGCAGCCCAGGAAGGCACTGGCGGCCGAGCCCTGCAGCAGCAGGCGCCCGCCCCAGCCCAATGTGGCAAGTGCTGCCAGCAGCAGCAGCACCTGCACCCAGGTCTGCAGCGCCTGGACAAAGCCCACCCCCTGCGCATCCGTGGCCACCAATCCGGCCAACACCACGCCACCTGCCAGCAGGCACCAGACGATCCGGGTGTGGATCTCATGGATGCGCCGGCCAAGCGACAACGGTGTGTAAGGGAGGGCCATATGGGGCTAAATGTAATTAAAAGTAAACCAACGTCCATCTATTTGACCAGTAACGGTCAACAAATGCAAACGGGCCTCGTATCAACAAGGCCCGTTTCGGTCGCATGTAGGTCAACTCTTACAGAAGCTGGCGCAAAACGAAGGGCAGTATACCGCCATCCCTGTAGTAAGCGACCTCGATAGGCGTGTCAATACGCAACACCAGTTCTGCCTCGGTAACGCTTCCATCGGCACGCTGGATCACCAGCTTGGCCTTGCTGCGCGGTGCCAGCGACGGATGCGGCACGATGTCGATCAACTCATCGCCGCGCAGCTTCAATGTCTCCCAGCTTTCGCCCTGCTTGAACTGCAGCGGCAGCACCCCCATGCCCACCAGGTTGGCGCGGTGGATACGCTCAAAACTGCGGGCCACGACGGCCTTGATGCCCAGCAACTGGGTGCCTTTAGCCGCCCAGTCGCGGCTGGAGCCGGTTCCATATTCTTCGCCGGCGAACACCACGGTCGGTGTACCCGCTGCCATGTAACGCATGGCGGCATCGTAAATCGACAGCTGGGTGCCTTGCTCCTCGCCCGGGTTCTGGTACAGCGTCAGGCCGCCCTCTTCCCGGGAGCCATCCGGCTTTGCGGCCAGCATCAGGTTCTTGATGCGGACGTTCGCAAACGTGCCCCGCATCATCACCTCATGGTTGCCACGGCGCGAGCCATAGCTGTTGAAGTCGCTCTTCTTGACGCCATGGGCCAGCAGCCACTGGCCCGCTGGCGAGGTTTCCTTGATCGACCCGGCCGGCGAGATATGGTCCGTGGTGATCGAATCGCCAAATAAGGCCATCACTCTTGCCTTGCGGACCGCGTTGTCCCGCAGCTCCGCACCTGGCTCAGGGGCGGCGAGGGAGAAATCCTTGAAGAACGGTGGCTCGGCGATATACGTACTTTCCGGCCAGGTATAGGTCGCACCGGTTACCCCCTGGATCTTCTCCCAGAGCTTGCCCGGCTCGCTGCTGACCTTCTCGTAGTTGGCTCGGAACGCCTTGCCGTTCATCGCGAACTTCATCAGGGCCTGCACCTCGTCTGTCGACGGCCAGATATCGCCCAGATAGACATCGCGGCCGTTCTTGCCCTGGCCGACGGGCTCGGTCATCAGATCCTTGCGCACATTGCCGGCAATGGCATAGGCAACGACCAGCGGCGGGCTGGCCAGGAAGTTGGCGCGGATATTGGGATGGATGCGCGCCTCGAAATTGCGGTTACCGGACAGCACGGCCGCACAGACCAGGTCCTCGCGCTGGATGGCGCTGTTGAATTCCGGCAGCAGATCTCCGGCGTTGCCGATGCAGGTGGTGCAGCCATAACCGGCAATGCTGAAGCCCAATTGCTCCAGGTACGGCAGCAGGCCAGATTCCGTCAGATACAGCGTGACCAGGCGCGATCCCGGGGCCAGCGAGGTCTTGATATGCGACTGCACGCGCAGGCCTGCCTTGACCGCTTTCTTGGCCAGCAGGCCTGCGGCCAGCATCACGCTGGGGTTGGAGGTATTGGTGCAGCTGGTGATGGCGGCGATCAGCACATCCCCATTGTGCAGATCGACATCGCGGCCCTCGATGCGCTCGGCATGGGCATCGGCGGTCTGCACGCGCGCCTCTTCGTCGACGACTGCCGGCTTGTTCTCCACCATCTCCAGCGCATGCCGTGGCGAGCCTGCGGGCAAGGGCTGTGTCGCGGGCGCAGCGGTCTCGCCGGTGCCGTTGATATGCACCTTCACCGGTCTGTCGAGCTGCTGGGCCGGCAGGTTGAAACCGTTCTGGGTGACCGGCGCGCTGAACAGCGCATCGAAGGTGCTGGCCACATGGCCAATCTCGATACGGTCCTGGGGC
This sequence comes from Comamonas sp. SY3, assembly GCF_041730275.1. Taxonomy (NCBI): domain Bacteria; kingdom Pseudomonadati; phylum Pseudomonadota; class Betaproteobacteria; order Burkholderiales; family Comamonadaceae; genus Comamonas; species Comamonas sp. SY3. The sequence continues at coordinate 65,458 of NZ_JBGTYN010000014.1, forward strand.
CGCTTGGGCCCTGCCAGGCTGGGCGCGACGCTGCCCAGGTCCAGCCGCACGACCTGGGAATAGTCGATGTCACCGGCCCGGGGAACGCCAAACAGGCCCTGGGCCTTGAAGTAAGCCTCGAACGCGGCAATCTCTGCCTTGCTGCGGCCCGTTCCCTGGAAGTAGTCGATGGTCTTGTCGTCGACGGGGAAAAAACCCATCGTCGCGCCATACTCCGGGGCCATATTGCCGATCGTGGCGCGGTCCGGAACCGAGAGGCTGCGGGTGCCTTCGCCAAAGAACTCGACAAACTTGCCCACCACCTTCTCGCGGCGCAGCATCTCGGTGACCGTGAGGACCAGGTCGGTCGCGGTCACGCCTTCACGCAGCGTCCCAGAGAGCTCGAAACCGACGACATCGGGCGTCAGAAAGTACACAGGCTGGCCCAGCATCGCCGCTTCGGCCTCGATACCGCCAACACCCCAGGCGACCACGCCGACGCCATTGATCATCGTCGTGTGGCTGTCGGTGCCGACCAGTGAATCGGGGTAGTAAACATCGCGCTGGTCCTTGTGGACGCCCCGCGCCAGGTATTCCAGGTTGACCTGGTGGACGATGCCAAAGCCGGGTGGCACCACGCCAAAGGTGTCAAAAGCCTGCATGCCCCATTTCATGAACTGGTAGCGCTCGTTGTTGCGCTCGAACTCCAGCTTCATGTTCAGGTCCAGCGCATTCTTGCTGCCGTAATAGTCGACCATGATCGAGTGGTCCACCACCAGGTCGACGGGCACCAGCGGCTCGATGGCGCTGGCATTCTTGCCCATGCGCTCGGCCGTGCTGCGCATCGCTGCCAGGTCGGCCAGCAGCGGTACGCCAGTGAAGTCCTGCAGCACCACGCGCGCGACGACAAAGGGAATCTCTTCGGTGCGCTCCGACTGGGGTTTCCAGTTGGCCAGTTGCTCGACATGCTCGGGCAGGACGCGCTGGCCATCGCAATTGCGCAGAACCGACTCCAGCACGATACGCAGGGACATCGGCAGGCGCTGGACATTGGGGAACTGTTTGCTCAGCTCCGGCAGCGAATAGAACTTGGCCTTGCTGGGCTTGCCGGACTTCTTGGACGAGGCGATCGAGAAGGATTTGAAGGTCGAGGCGAACGCATGCTGCGCTGGCTCATGAACACCTGATTTCATCGTGGCTCCTGATTGGCGGGGTATTAGACTGAACGCTGCGAACAGTCTACTCCTGGGTCAGGTCCTACATATGTCATCCAATCGCTAAGCCCTGCGATCGTGTGTGCGATCCGGGTTGCACGGCCGTTTCCCATTAATCTCCGCGCCGCATGCGGACCGATGCATGGGAACCGGCAGCTGCCAATTCGCTGCCAAGGCTGCACACGGAATCTACAAAATCGTTCGGAAAATTTATAAGCCTATAGATTAACAAATACAATTATAGCAAGGCACTATTGGCAACTGATTACATTTAGCAGCGCACCAGACTTACCGGCAGCTTAACAGATAGTCGATGACAATCCTTCTCCACAAAAATAGGAGAAATTAAGAAGATATGTAGGAATTTCTATAAACCGGATTGACTAGTCGACCCCGCAACGAAAAAAACCTGCCGAAGCAGGTTTTCTTTGAAGGACGCCCGGCTCAGATCGCGAACTTATCACGGTCTTGGCCTTCAATCCACTTGGGCGCCTTGCCGCGGCCCGTCCAGGTTGCACCGGTCGCAGGATCGCGGTACTTGGGAGCGACTTTGGAGCCAGCGGAAGCCGAACGGCCACGGGCAGGAGGGAATACATCCTGTTCGGTCAGGCCATAATCAGACACCAGCTTGCGCACCTGGTCGACGGCGGTCTTCAGTTCGTTGCGACGAACTTCTTCACGCTGTTGTTGCAGGGCTGCCAGTTGGGCATCGATTTCCTTCAAAGTAGGCATGTTTAATATCCATTCAATTCAGTTAACGTTTGCAGTATACCTAAAAACGCAATAACCGAGTGCGCCTCGACATTTTTCTATTTAAAGGAATGGTAAACCTAGTGCCAAAAACTTGTAACGACTAGTAATCAATGCTCGTGAGATCCGGCCGGGCGATTACCTTGTCGACCCGTTTGCCCTCCAGAGCCAGCACTTCGAATACCCAGCCAGCGCAATAAATCTTTTCGCCCAGTGGCGGCAGATGGCCCGATTCCGCCATCAGCATCCCGGCCAGGGTGTTATAGCGGCCCTTGTCCTCATCGGGCAGCTCCTTGATTTCCAGACGCGCCTTCAATTCCGACACCGGCATCAGCCCATCCAGGTACCAGGAACCATCGTCGTTCTGCACCGCCCAGGCCTCGCTGGCAGCGCCCGGCTTGAGCTCGCCAGTAATCGCTTCGAGCAGGTCGCGCGGCGTGATGATGCCCTGCACGACACCGTATTCGTCGACCACGAAAATCATGCGGCCGGCGCGCGCGCGGAATTGCTCCAGCAGCTCAAAGCCGCTCAGGGTTTCAGGCACATAGCTGGCTGCAACTGCCACCTTGGCGATCAAGGTGTTCTGGGGGGCGGCGACGTCCAGCAGATGTGCCACGCTGACCAGACCGACCACGTTGTCCAGCGACTCACGGCACACCGGATACCACGAGTGCGCGCCCTTGCCACTGGAGGCGCGCACCTCGTGCAAGGCCTGGGTCACGGTCAGATTGGCATCGAGCCATTCGACATCGCCCCTGGGCACCATCATCGAAATCAGCGGACGGTCATCGAGGTGGAACACGTTCTGCACCATCTGGTGCTCATGGCGTTCGATCACGCCGGCGTCCCGTCCCTCGTCGAGACTGGCGACGATTTCCTCTTCGGTCACGGCACGGTCCGACTCATCCTTGATGCGCAGCAGCTTGAGCACGCCTTGCGCAGAGATGGCCAGCAGCCACACAAAGGGCTTGGCAATTTTCGACACCCAGGTGAGCGGCAGCGCGATGATGCGCGACGATGCCTCAGGGTACATCTGGCCAATGCGCTTGGGCACCAGTTCGCCAAAAACAATGGTCATGAAGGTGATGACGATGATCACCGTGGTCGTGGCCACCACCGATGCCACCGAGGCCGGCATGCCCCAGGTGATCAACGACTGTGCCAGCCCGTCGCTGAAGGCCGCCTCACCAAAAATACCGTTGAGCATGCCGATCGACGTGATGCCGACCTGAATCGAGGAAAGAAATTGGGTAGGATTGCTGAGCAGATCCAGCGCCGCCTTGGCGCCCTTGTCGCCACTTTCGGCCATGGCCAGCAAACGGGACTTGCGGCTGCTGGCGAGCGCGAGCTCGGACATGGCGAAGACCCCATTCAACAAGGTCAAAAGCGCGATCAAGAGTACGTCTAACAAAATAGTTCACAGGTAGTTCAACAAGCATGTCACTTTACTGTATCGGCGATATCCAAGGCTGCGATAGCGCTTTGGGCCGTCTGCTGACCAAAATCGATTTCTCTCCCAGCCGCGATACCGTGTATCTGCTGGGCGACCTGGTCAACCGGGGCCCGGAATCGGCCCAGACGCTGCGGCGCTGCATCGCGGCGGACGGTAGCATCCAGGCCATTCTCGGCAACCATGACCTGCACCTGCTGGCGGCTGCCGATGGCCGGCGCAAGTTCTCCCGGCGCGATACCTTGCTGGACGTGCTGCAGGCGCCGGATGCTGCGCAGTTGTTGGAATGGGTGCGCCAGCAGCCGTTGGCCCGCACGCATACGCTGGGCGGCGAACGGCTGCTGATGGTGCATGCCGGCGTTCACCAGCATTGGGATCTGGACGCCACCCTGCGCCATGCCGCCGAGGTCGAAGCGGTGCTGCGCAGCGACGGCTTGAGCCTTTTTTTGCAAGCCATGTACGGCAACACCCCGGCGCAATGGGATCCGCAACTGAGCGGCATGGAGCGCCTGCGGATGATTACCAACGTGCTCACCCGCATGCGCTTTTGCCACGCCGATGGCAGCCTGGACTTCGACAGCACCGAAAGCCTGGCAGAAGCACCCGAGGGCCTGACCGCCTGGTTTGACCTGCCCGGCCGCGCAACCGCCGGCACCACCATCGCCTTTGGCCACTGGTCCACCTTGGGTGATCTGCAGCGTCCCCACCTGCTGGCGCTCGATACCGGCTGCGTCTGGGGGGGCTGCCTGAGCGCAGTGCGCTTTGGCAACACCCTGGCTGAGCGCGAGCTGATCCACGTGGATTGCGAGCAGGCCCAGCAACCGGGCTGAGAACCTGAAGCCGGACTCCTCGCGCCGCGACAGTGTCTTTGCGCGATGGGATGCGAGGGGGCGCCCCGCTGCGCACTCCGACGCGTCTGCGCAGCGATGGCCAACAAGGTTCAAAAAAAAGCCTCAGCGGTCAGCTGAGGCCTTGGTCCATCGACGTTATCGCGATTATTCAGAAGCAGGCGAGGGCTTGAACAGCGCAGCCACCTTGCGGCGCGGCTTGATGCCGGGGCCGCGTGCCGGTGCCGGCTTGGCATTCGCATCCCAGGCCGCAGGTTCGGCCGCCTTGGGCTCGTAAGGCTTGTCAAAGAAGGGGTCGCGCGAGACCGGTGCCGGGCGGTAGCGCTCTCGGCGGTCCTGGCCTTCGTCCTCACGGGGCGCACGGCGGTCGCGGCTGCGGGAGCTGTCGCGCTCCCGGCCTGCTTCGCGCTCACGGCGCTCGCGGTTGCCATCGTTGAAACGCTCGCGCTGAGGCTGCTCGCCCAGCGCGAAGTTCTCCACGTCGATCTTCTTCTTGATCAGCTTTTCGATGTCCGACACATGCCGGGCATCCGCATGGGAGACCAAGGTGACGGCCAGACCCGATGCGCCCGCACGGCCGGTACGGCCAATCCGGTGCACATAGTCTTCCGCATTGAAGGGCACATCAAAGTTGAAGACGGCAGGCACATCCTTGATGTCCAGACCCCGCGCGGCCACATCGGTACAGACCAGCAGATCCACTTCACCCTGCTTGAAGGCCTCCAGGGCCTTGAGGCGCTCGTCCTGGCTCTTGTCGCCGTGCAGCGCAGCCGCCCGCAGACCTTCACGCTCCAAGGTGCGGGCCAGGCGCGAGCAGCCCAGCTTGCTGTTGACGAACACAAAGGCCTGGCGGATCTGGCGATCGCGCAGCACCTTGGTCAGCACGCGGCGCTTGTCGTCATCGGAGGCGGCGTAGAAACGCTGCTCGACGGTAGAGGCGGTTTCGTTGGGGCGCGCCACCTCGATCGTGATCGGGTCTTGCAGGTAGCTGCTGGCCAGGCGCTTGATCTCGGGCGAGAACGTGGCCGAGAACAGCAAGGTGGTGCGTTTCTTGGGCAGGTAGGACAGGATGCGCTGCAGATCGGGCAGAAAACCGATGTCGAGCATGCGGTCGGCTTCGTCCAGCACCACATATTCGACCTGGTTGAGCACCGCGTTCTTGGCCTCGATATGGTCCAGAAGACGCCCGGGCGTTGCCACCAGGATTTCGACGCCCTTTTTCAGCTCCAGCGTCTGGGGCTTCATGTCCATGCCACCGAACACCACGGTGCTGCGCAGCTTGGTGTGCTTGGCGAACTGGGCAATCTGCTGGGCGACCTGGTCGGCCAGCTCACGCGTGGGCAGCAGCACCAGCGCACGCACCGGGTGGCGCGCGGGCGATGCCGAGCTGTTTTCGTGCACCATCATCCGCTGCAGCAGCGGCAGGGAGAAAGCAGCTGTCTTGCCCGTGCCAGTTTGCGCGGCACCCATGACGTCTTTGCCGGTCAGGACCACAGGGATGGCCTGTGCCTGAATGGGCGTCATGGATGCGTAGCCCATCTCGGAGATGGCTTTGGCCAGGGGCTCGGCCAGATGAAGGTTGGAGAAAGAATTTGTCATGTAAGCCCCCTATTGTCGCACTGCAGACAAATCGGCGCTTGGTTTAACCCTGTCATGGCTTACGGATTCGCTCAGCCGCAGTGCAAAGCCTGGCAGACCAGCGTAAGTGCGGGCGCCAGGCAAGGCATTTCCGGGTATCGCGGTGCAAGGGCCGAGCCCGGTTTTTGCGGGCTGGGCCCGGCGCATCAGAGGCTACCGGCCTGGAAGGTATCGCAGGACTGGACGCTGCCGGTCTTGTAGCCCTGGGTGAACCAGCGCACACGCTGGGCGCTGGAGCCGTGGGTGAAGCTGTCAGGGCGCACGGTGCCGGTGGCCTCGCGCTGCAGCTTGTCGTCACCGATTTGCTGCGCAGCATTCACCGCCGACTCGATATCGCCCTGTTCCAGCCAGCTCTTGGCCTGCTGCGAACGGTTGGCCCAGATGCCGGCATAGCAGTCAGCCTGCAGCTCCAGGCGCACCGACAGCGCGTTCTGCTCACGCTCGCTGACGCGCCCGCGCATCGCATCGACCTTGCCCGAGATGCCGAGCAGGTTCTGCACATGGTGGCCGACCTCATGGGCCACCACATAGGCGCGCGCAAACTCACCGGGCGCGCCCAGCTGGCGGCTCATGGTGTTGAAGAAATCCATGTCCAGGTAGACCTTCTGGTCGCCGGGGCAGTAGAACGGCCCCATCGCCGATTGGCCGGTGCCGCAGGCGGTGCGCGTGACGCCGGTAAATAACACCAGACGGGGCGCACGGTACTGGGCGCCCCCCTTGGTGAAGATGTCGCTCCAGACATCTTCGGTCGAGGCGAGCACTGTGGAGACGAACTTGGCACCCTGGTCATTGGCAGGTGGTGCCTTGGCCGGGCCTTGCTGCGTCGGCGCGGGCGAGCCGCCACCGGAGAGCACGCCAATGGTGGTGAGCGGGTTGATGCCGAACACGCCCCAGCCGATCAGCGCCAGCACGACGGTGCCGATACCAATGCTGCGCCCGCCCAGGCCAAAACCTCCGCCCCCACCGCCACTGCCGCGCTGGTCTTCCACATTGGTCGATTCGCGGTTGCCTTCCCATTTCATGGTCGCTCTCCTCGCAGTGCCCTGGCACTGACTCTGTTATTGATCCGCCTACAGTAGCGCATTTGGCGGGGTGCCGTCCGTAAGACCGGCCCCCAATCTGGCAGAAAATCCCGGACCGGCACTGCCATTGAAGAAAATTTGCAAAGCCCTGGCCCGCACTGCAGCGCCCGCGTAAAAAAGCCACTCCGGATGGGGAGTGGCTTCTGGGCATGGGCGCGCGTCATCAGGCCCTGGGAAGGGTGACGCCGTGCTGGCCCTGGTACTTGCCATTGCGGTCCTTATAGCTCACCTCGCAAGGCTCGTCCCCTCGCAGGAACAACACCTGCGCGCAGCCCTCTCCCGCATAGATCTTGGCCGGCAGCGGCGTGGTGTTGGAGAACTCCAAGGTCACATAACCTTCCCACTCGGGCTCGAAGGGCGTCACATTGACGATGATGCCGCAGCGCGCATAGGTGCTCTTGCCCAGGCAGACGGTCAGCACATCGCGTGGAATGCGGAAGTACTCGACGGTCCGGGCCAGCGCAAAGCTGTTGGGCGGGATGATGCAGTGGTCGCCTTCAAAATCGACAAAGCTCTTTTCATCGAAGTTCTTCGGGTCGACCACGGTGCTGTGGATGTTCGTGAAGACCTTGAACTCTCGGGCGCAGCGGATGTCGTAGCCGTAGCTGGAGGTGCCATAGCTGATGATCTTCTTGCCATCGACCTGGCGCACCTGGCCCGGCTCGAACGGCTCGATCATGCCGTGCTGTTCCGCCATGCGGCGAATCCACTTGTCGCTTTGAATGCTCATGTCTGAATAACTCCTAGGCGGCATTGTAGCGAAAGGCATGGCCCCAGCGGGCGGCATGTGCAGCCACCCTGGGGCCTGTCCCTCCACCAATGCGGCACCAGGATCAGCCGGCTTTCTGCGCAATATGGCTGCGCTCGATCAGGCGGTCGTCGCCCAGCACGATCAGGCTGAACAGCAGCTCCTCCAGGTTGCCGGCTTGCGCCGTCTTGCGGGCAATCAACGGCGTGGCCTGCGGGTTGAGCACGACAAAGTCTGCCTCGCAGCCGGGCTGCAGGTTGCCGACCACGCCCGGCAGGCCCAGCGCCTTGGCAGCACCGGCCGTGTGCTGCCACCACAGATGGCTGGGCGCCAGCGACAGGCCCTGCTTGTCGCGCCCCTCGCGGCCGACAAAATAGGCAGCCAGCATGGTGCGGAAGGGGCTGAAGCTCGTGCCGCCGCCGACATCGCTGGCCAGCCCGTACAGCATCTGCGCCGCGTCGGCCTTGGCATAGTCAAAAAAGCCGCTGGCCAGAAACAGGTTGCTGGTCGGGCTGACCGCAGCGGCTGTGCCGGTCTCGTGCATCAGCGCGCGGTCGCGGTCGTCGAGGTGGATGCAATGCGCATAGACGGCGCGCTCGCGCATCAGGCCCCGGTCCGCATAGACCTGCAGGTAGCTGCGGCTGTCGGGGAAGAGCTCGCGCACCCAGGCCATCTCATCGAGGTTCTCCGCCACATGGGACTGGATCCAGACATCGCCATAGCGCGCAGCCAGCTCCCCGGCACCGCGCAACTGGGCATCGGTGCTCGTGGGTGCAAAGCGCGGCGTGATCGCATAACCCAGGCGGTCCACGCCATGCCAGCGGCGGATCAGCGCCTCGGTGTCGATCAGGCTTTGCGCGGTCTCATCGCGCACGCCGTCGGGCGAATGGCGGTCCTGCAACACCTTGCCGGTGATCAGACGCATCTGGCGCTTTTGCGCTTCGGCAAACAGTGCATCGGCCGATGCCGGGTGCGAGGTGGCAAAGGTCAGCGCGGTGGTCACGCCGTTGCGCAGCAGCTCATCGACAAAGAAATGCGCGACTTCGCCCGCATAACCGGCATCGACAAAGCGCGACTCATGCGGAAAGGTGTAGTCGTTCAGCCAAGGCAGCAGGCCGCTGGCGGGCGAGCCGATCACATCGGTCTGCGGGTAGTGGATATGCATGTCCACAAAACCCGGCGCGATGATGCGGCCCGGCAGCTGCTCCACCACGGCCTCGGCACCGGCCTGGGCCAGCAGCGGGGCAGACAGCGCCTGCCAGCTGCCTGCGGCCAGCACGCGCTCGCGGCCATCGGCGCCCGGCGCCACGGCCAGCAGGCCATCTTCTTCATACAGCGCCTGGCCATCATCGGCAAAGCGCAACAGGGCGGATCGGTAAATATGCATGGCGCCAAGCTTAGCGGCTGCCAAGGCTTGCCGTTATATAAGCTCAGCAATAGTTTCTATGCGCAGATACAGGGCTGTTGGCCGCGCCAGCTTCGGGCGGCGTGCAACACGGGCATTGCGCTGACAGTACGCATATCGTTAACCAGGGAAAACCCCAGTCTCAGACGCATGCGCAGGTCATCCCTGCGGTCTATAGTGTTTGTTTTACCTGTTGGTTAAAACAGTCTGCGGCGCTGCCAAGACAGCGCCCGCTGCACCATTGCAAGGAGGAAGCCCGTCCCATGCCGCATTTTGTTGATCCGTCCCCTGCCGGTGTCTGCATTTTCTGCCGAATCGTGCAAGGAGAAATTCCCTCGGCCAAGGTGTATGAAGACGCCTTGACGATTGCCTTCATGGACCTGGGCCAGGTCAACCCCGGCCATGTGCTGGTGGCCACCAAGCGCCATGCGGCCAATATCTTCGAGATCACCGACGAGGAATCGGCCGCTGTGATGCAGACCGCGCGCAAGGTGGCGCTGGCTGCCAAGATTGCTTTCGAGCCCGCAGGCCTCACGTTGCTGCAGGCCAACGGTGTGGAAGGCGGCCAGACCGTTGCACACTTCCACCTGCATGTGGTACCCCGCCATGCCGACGATGGCGTGAGCTTCAGCTGGCCGCGCAAGGAGCCCGGTGGCGCGGTGCTGGAAGGCTATGCGCTGCAGCTGCGCAATGCGATGCTGTCGGAATCGGTGCCCGTGGCAGCTTAAAGCCACCACCCACCCAAGAACAAGGGCGCCTCATGGCGCCCTTGCTGCATTTAGCGCTGGCGGGCGGCCTCGGCAAAGGCCATCTGCAGCTGGCCCAGCCAGGCCTGCTTGCGGGTGGCTGGCACAAAGCTGGCCTCAAAGCTGTTGGCGGCCAGCTGGTAGGCCTCGTCCGAACCCATGCCGGTAGCGGCAAACAGCTGCACGAAGTTCTCGTTGATATAGCCGCCAAAATAGGCGGGGTCGTCTGAATTGACCGTAGCCACCAGGCCGGCAGCCAGCAGCTGCGGCATATTGTGGTCGGCCAGGTCGGGGAAGACCTGCAGCTTCTGGTTGGACAGCGGGCAGACGGTCAGCGGAATGCGTGCGTCGCGCAGGCGCTGCATCAGTGCGGCATCGTGCACCGCTTGCACGCCATGGTCCACCCGCTCGGCATGCAGCAGGTCCAGCGCACCCCAGATGTAGGCAGGTGGCCCCTCCTCACCGGCATGGGCCACGCGGCGCAGGCCCAGGTCCTTGCAGCGGGTGAACACGCGGGCAAACTTCTCGGGCGGGTTGCCGACCTCGCTGCTGTCCAGACCCACACCGCTGAAGTGGGCGCGGTAAGGCAGCGCCTCTTCCAGCGTTTGCAGCGCTTCTTCTTCGCTCAGGTGGCGCAGAAAGTTCAGGATCAGCTGCGAGCTGATGCCCCAGCGTTTTTCCGCATCCACGCAGGCCCTGTGCAGGCCCTGGATCACATCGGCCATCGCCACGCCACGGGCGGTGTGCGTCTGCGGGTCAAAGAAGATCTCGGTGTGCACGACATTGTCGGCTACCGCGCGCTCCAGGTAGGCCATGGCCATGTCGTAGAAGTCCTGCTCGGTCAGCAAGACACTGGCGCCCGCGTAGTAGATGTCGAGAAAGCTCTGCAGGTTGGTGAAGGCGTACGCTGCGCGCAGGCTTTCGACATCGGCATACGGCAAGGCCACGCCATTGCGCTGGGCCAGCGCAAAAATCAGCTCAGGCTCGAGCGAGCCTTCGATATGCATGTGCAGTTCTGCCTTGGGCATGGCGCGCAACAGGCCAGGCAGGCGCGCGGCCTCGATTTGTGGGACGGTGTACATCTCAACACACTCCAAAAGTGACGCCACTGGCCTTGAGGTAGCGGCGGTAGGCCACCGACATGCGGTCGGCCGGTGAGTTCAGCTCGGCCTTGGCATCGAGTGGCAGCGGCTTGGGCATCTGGGACTCCAGCACAGGCTGGTCCTGGGTAAAGATCGTATGCTGAAACTGCTGCAGCTGTGCATCGGTGCTGTCGAAATCAGCCACCGCCAGGCGGAACCAGACGCGGCTGCGCTCCGGCGTGACCGGGCAGACAAACAGGCCAATCGCCTCGCGCCAGCCCTGCTTGCTCGATCCGCTCTCGGGCACCTTGGTCAGCAACGCCGTATAGGGTGCGGTCACCTCGTAGGTGTAGTCCACTTCGGCGGGCTTGGTCGAATGCAGGTTCGACTGGGGCTGGATCGCCTTGCAGCCGGTGGCCTTGACGCCCCGCTCCGTGGCTTCCACCTCGTAGTGCGACATCTCGGTCGCATCGCGGCTGCCCAGCCAGCCCTCATGCACAAAGCCGAAGTGCGACATGTCCAGAAAGTTCTCGATGATGCGGGGCGCGCTGGCCTCCACATCGTAGGGCCCGCAGTTGAGCTTGCGCAGGCGGTCATCGGCCTCGGTCTCGAACACCGGCAACGGCGTCGCGGGCTGGCCGTCCGCATCGGGCGCCAGTTGCACCCACACCAGGCCATGGGCCTCTTGCACGCCATAAGAGGCGACGCAGTGCTTGGCGGGTGGCACAAAGGCGGGCACTGCCGGCACCTTCACGCACTGGCCGCCGCTCGTAAATTGCCAGCCATGGTAGGGACACTCCAGCTGGCCATCCTGCACGCGGCCCAGCGACAGGCGGGCGCCACGGTGCGGGCAGCGGTCAACAAAGGCCTGCACCTGGCCTTGCGCATCGCGCCACAGCACCAGCTCCTGGTCCAGCAGGCGCACAGGCAGCGGTGCGCTCACCACCGCATCAGACAGGGCAACGGGGTGCCATTGTTGGGCTTCGATCATCGGGGAATCTCTTTGTATAAATGACAAGGCTGCCCTGGGGCAGCCTTGGGTCACGATGTTAGCACTGGCATAAAAAACACCTGTGCCACTCGCGTTTAGATCGGGCGTCGAACGTCGGGCGCAGTGCCCGCGCATCACTTGCCAGGAACCTGGCCTTCCACACCCTTGATGTAGAAGCTGATGCCCTTGAGGAATTCGTCATCGGCAACCTTGTCGGCAGCCAGGATTTCCTTGCCATCCTGGCCCAGGATGGGGCCCTTCCAGATGCTGAACGTACCGTCCTTCAGACCCTTCTTGACCTCTTCGACCTTGGCCTTGGCTTCGGCGGGCACGTCTTCGGCGATGGACACCAGGTCGATCGTGCCTTCCTTCACACCCCACCAGGTCTGGCGGCTGGTCCACTTGCCTTCAAGGGCGCTGCGGGTGGTGTCGATGTAGTAAGGCGTCCAGTTGATGATGGACGAGCCCAGGTGGGCCTTGGGGCCGTAGGCCGTCATGTCCGAATCCCAGCCGAAGGCGCGCTTGCCCTTTTCTTCGGCAGTCTTGAGTACGGCCGGCGAGTCGGTGTTCTGGAACAGAATGTCCGCGCCACCATTGATCAGGCTGGTGGCCGCTTCGGTTTCCTTCGGAGGGCTGAACCATTCATTGACCCAGACCACCTTGGTGCTGATCTTGGGGTTGACGCTTTGCGCACCCAGCGTGAAGCTGTTGATGTTGCGGATCACCTCGGGGATCGGCACCGAGCCCACCACGCCCAGGGTGTTGCTCTTGGTCATCGAGCCGGCGATGATGCCCGCCAGGTAGGCACCTTCGTAGGTGCGGCTGTCATAGGTGCTGACATTGCCGGCCACCTTGTAGCCGGTGGCATGCTCCCATTTCACATCGGCAAACTCGGGGGCCAGCTTCTGGATCACATCCATGTAGCCAAAGGTGGTGCCGAACACCAGCTTGTTGCCCTGGCTGGCCATGTCGCGCAACACTCGCTCGGCGTCCGCACCTTCGGGCACACTTTCGACAAAGCTGGTCTGGATCTTGTCGCCAAACTCCTTCTCCAGCGCCTTGCGCGCCTGGTCATGCGCATAGGTCCAGCCGCCGTCGCCCACCGGGCCGACGTAGGCAAAGGAAATCTTCAAGGGCTCGGCAGCAGGCGCAGCGGCCGCTGGGGCAGCAGCAGGCGCCGGCGCGGGCGCCTCCTCCTTCTTGCTGCAACCCACCACGGCGGCAGCGGCCAGCGCGGAGAGCGCGGCGACCTTGATCAGCGAACGCTTACGGAAATCAGTCATCTGTGTGTCCTCGAATGTTGTTGGAATGTCGAGCTGTACAGGCCACCGGGCCGGCCTGCAGCGGGTAGAACATCGCCCGGCCAATATATGCATAAATCGGGCCAGGTTCCAGCAGCAGCCACCCGCCGCGCTGCACTGTTGTTGGTTGGCCAGCAGGCCCGGCGCAGCACGCCAGCCCATGCTGGCGTGACCGGGCACCGCAGCCCCGCTTACTTGGCGCCAGGCACGGCCCCTTCGATGCCCTTGACATAGAAGTTGATGCCGCGCAGGAACGCATCATCGCCCACCACGCCACTGGCCAGCACTTCCTGGCCCTTGTTGTCCACGATTGGGCCGGTCCAGACAGCGAAGCTGCCGTCCTTCAGGCCTTGCTTGGCCTTCTCGACCTTGTCCTTGGCTTCCTGCGGCACCTGGTCAGCGATCTTGACCAGGTCCATCGCGCCTTCCTTCACGCCCCACCAGAAGTTGCCGGACTGCCATTTGCCAGCCAGGGTGTCCTCGACCACCTTGCTGTAGTAAGGCGTCCAGTCGATCACGGCCGAGCCCAGGTGGGCCTTGGGTGCAAAGGCGCTCATGTCGCCGTCCTTGCCAAAAGCGTAGACGCCGCGCTCTTCGGCGGTCTTGAGGACGGCCGGCGAGTTGGTGTTCTGGTACATCACGTCCACGCCGCCGTTGATCAGGCTGGTGGCCGCTTCCGACTCCTTGGGCGGTGCGAACCATTCGTTCACCCAGACCACCTTGGCCTGGATGCTGGGGTCCACGCTCTGCGCGCCCAGCACAAAACTGTTGATGTTGCGCACCACTTCCGGAATCGGCACCGAGGCGACCACACCGACGGTCTTGGTCTTGGTCATCGAGCCGGCCACGATACCGGCCAGATAGGCGCCTTCGAAGGTCTTGCTGTCATAGACCGCGACGTTGTCCGCCTGCTTGTAGCCGGTGGCATGCTCAAACTTCACACCGGGCAGATCGGCGGCGGCCTTTTGCACAAACTCCTGGTAGCCAAAGCTGGTCGCAAACACAAGCTTGTTGCCCTGGCCCGCCATGTCGCGCAGCACCCGCTCGGCATCGGCTGACTCGGGCACGCTCTCGACCATCGAGGTCTCGATCTTGTCGCCGAACTTCTGCGCAATCGCCTTGCGCGCCAACTCGTGCTGGAAGGTCCAGCCGCCGTCGCCAATCGGGCTCACATACATGAAGCTGACCTTGAGCTTGTCGTCGGCGGGAGCGGCGGCCGCCGGCGCGGGCGCCGCAGGGGCCGCTGGCTCTTCCTTCTTGCCACAGGCAGTCAGCGCTGCCAGAGAGAGGGCCGACAGGCCGATCAGCTTGATCACGGAGCGCTTGCGCACGGTTTGCATGGATGAATCCTTGGTTTTTATGAAAAATGAACGAAAGCCGGGCCGTTGTTATCGTTATGGGCGCGTGGTGACATGCGCTTATGAACCCGGGTAGAAAGGCTTGCCCAAAGAGGCAGGCATATTGGCGCGAATCCAGGTCGGATTGCGCGAGATCATCACCAGCACCACGATGGTGGCCAGGTAAGGCAGCATCGACAGCAGCTGGCTGGCCAGTTGCACGCCGCTGGCCTGCAGGTGGAACTGCAGCATGGTCACACCACCGAACAGGTAGGCGCCCAGCAGCACCCGTGCGGGGCGCCAGGTGGCAAAGGTGGTCAGCGCCAGCGCAATCCAGCCCCGGCCCGAGACCATGCCTTCGACCCACAGGGGGGTGTAGACCGTCGAGATGTAGGCACCAGCCAGACCACACATCGCGCCGCCGAACACCACCGCCATCAGGCGGATGCGGCGCACCGGGTAGCCCAGCGCATGGGCGGATGTGGGCGATTCACCGACGGCACGCAGCACCAGACCGGCGCGGGTGCGGTAGAGGAACCACATCATCACCAGCACCAGCGCCATCGCGCCATACACCAGCGGATGCAGCGTGAACAGCGCCGGGCCCAGCAGCGGGATATCGGCCAGGCCAGGGATCGCGTACTTGGGCAGGCTGGGCAGCTTGGCCTGCACGTAGGACAGGCCCACAAAGGCCGAGAAGCCCGCGCCAAACAACGACAGTGCCAGACCGGTGGCGTACTGGTTGGTGTTGAGCCAGATCACCAGCACGCCAAAGATGGCGGCCAGCACAGCGCCCGCGAGCATGCCCGCGCCAAAGCCCAGCCAGGTGCTGCCGGTGTGGACCACGGTGGCAAAACCGGCGATGGCCGCGCACAGCATCATGCCCTCGGCACCCAGGTTGACGATGCCAGCCTTCTCATTGATCAGCAGGCCCAGCGCGGCCAGCGCCAACACGGTGCCGGCACTCAAGGTGGCGCCCAAAAGCAGTGCATAGGATTCCATCACAGGCCTCCCTTCACTGCGGCGCGCGATGCCACCCAACGCAGGCGGTAGACGACCAGGGTGTCACAGGCCAGTAACGTGAACAGCAGCAGCCCCTGGAAAACGCCGGTCAGGGCCTTGGGCAGACCCAGGCGCGACTGCGCCAGCTCGCCGCCGATATAGAACATGCTCATAAGAATCGCGGAGAAAACCATGCCCACCGGGTGCAGGCGACCGACAAAGGCGACGATGATGGCGGCAAAGCCGTAGCCAGCGGGCACATAGGGGGTGAGCTGGCCCAACGGGCCGGCCACTTCCAGCGCGCCAGCCAGACCAGCGGTGGCGCCCGAGATCATCAGCGCCGTCCACAGGGCCTTGCGCGACGAGAAGCCGGCATAGCGGGCCGCCGATGGTGCCAGGCCCCCCACCTGCTGCGCCAGCCCGGCACGGGTGCGGAACAGGTAGACCCACAGCAGCGCCGCACCGGCCAACGCGATCAGCACGCCGATGTTCATGCGCATGCCTTGCACCAGTTTGGGGATTTGGGTGATCTTCTCGAAGCTCTTGGTCTGCGGGAAGTTGTAGCCCATCGGGTCCTTCCAGGGCCCGTAGACCAGGTAGCCCAGCACCAGGGTCGCGACATAGACCAGCATCAGGCTGACCAGAATCTCGTTGGCATTGAAGCGGTCGCGCAGCCAGGCAACGATGCCGGCCCAGACCATGCCGCCGAGCATGCCGGCCAGCAGGATGACGGGCACGATCCAGGGGCCGGTGTTCTTGTCGGCCAGCAAGGCCATGCCACCCGCAGCCACGGCGCCGATGACGAACTGGCCTTCGGCGCCAATGTTCCACACATTGGAGCGGAAGCAGACGGCCAGGCCCAGCGCAATCAGCAGCAGCGGCGTGGCCTTCATCGTCAATTCGCCCAGCGCATAGCCGGACTTGATCGGTTCCCAGAAAAAGGCCTGCAGGCCCTTGACGGGGTCTTTGCCCAGCAGCACGAACAGGCCCACACCGATCAGCACCGTGATCAGCAAGGCCAGCACCGGTGAGCCAAAGGTCCAGAAGCGCGAGGCCTGCGGGCGTTGCTCCAGCTTAAGCATGGTGGCGGCCCTCCTCGGCAGCAACCGCAGCAGCGGCAGCCGGGGCAGCACTGCGGCCATCCCAGAGTCCACTCATCCATTCGCCGATCAGCTGCACCGAGGCATCGGCCCGCGCCACCGATGGCGACAGGCGGCCCTTGGCGATCACATGCAGGCGGTCACTGATTTCAAACAATTCTTCCAACTCCTCACTGAGCACCAGCACGGCGCAGCCTGCATCGCGCAGCGCCAGGATTTCGCCCCGGATCTGCGCGGCCGCGCCCACATCGACCCCCCAGGTAGGCTGGGAGACGATCAGCAGGCGGGGCTTGGCATCGATCTCCCGGCCCACGATGAACTTTTGCAGGTTGCCGCCCGAGAGCGACTGCGCACTTGCATGCGGCCCACCGGCCTTGACGCCAAAGCGCGCAATGATGCCGCGTGCCATCTGGTCGAGCTGGCCCATGCGCAGCCAGCCGCCGGCCCCCAGCATTTCGTTGCGCGTCAGCACCAGGTTGTGCGCCAGGCTCATGCTGGGCACGGCGCCCCGCCCCAGGCGTTCTTCGGGCACAAAATGCAGGCCCAGTGCACGGCGCTGGCCCGGGCCCATGCGCCCCATTGGCGTGGTATCCATCAACACGGCCTGGGGTTCGGCGCGCATGTCTTCGCCCGAGAGCGCATACATCAGCTCCTTCTGGCCATTGCCGGAGACGCCGGCAATCCCGACCACCTCGCCGGCGCGCACCTGCAGCGAAATGCCGTCGAGATCCACGCCAAAGGGGTCCTGCCGGGCCAGGCGCAGCTGCTGCACCGCCAACACGGTTGCGCCCGCCTGGCTGGGGCGCAGCTCCAGCATCGGCGGCTCGGCGCCAATCATCAGCCGCGACAGTGAGGCATTGCTTTGCGCGCGTGGGTCACATTCGCCGGTCACCTCGCCGCCGCGCATCACCGTACAGGCGGTGCACAGCGCGCGGATTTCATGGAGCTTGTGGCTGATATAGAGAATGCTGCAGCCCTCGGCGGCCAGCTTGCGCAGCACGATGAACAGCTTCTCGACCGCCTGCGGCGTGAGCACCGAGGTCGGCTCGTCAAGGATCAGCAGCCGGGGCCGGGTCAGCAGGCCCCGGATGATCTCCACCCGCTGCATCTCGCCCACCGACAGGCTGTGCACCGGGCGCACAGGGTCGATGTCCAGGCCATATTCACTGGCCACCTCGGTGATGCGAGCAGTCACTTCTGCCAGCGACATGCGCTTGTCCTGGCCCAGCCAGACATTCTCGGCGACGGTCAAGGTATCGAACAGGCTGAAATGCTGGAACACCATGCTGATGCCCAGCTGGCGCGCCTCCTGCGGGTTGCGGACCAGTACCGGCTGGCCATCGACCAGGATCTGGCCCTCGTCGGGCTTGACCGAGCCGTAGATGATCTTCATCAACGTGGACTTGCCAGCGCCGTTCTCGCCCAGCACGGCGTGGATTTCCCCGGCCCGTACTTTCAACGATACTTTGTTATTGGCTACAACCGCTGGGTAGCGCTTGGTGATGCCGATCAGCTGTAACCGGGGTGCGGCCGCACCATCGGTTGTCGGTGTCGGGGTCTGTTCTGTCATGGGCGGCAATTGTCCCTCAAATTGTTACCCGAGCGCGGGATAAAACGCGAAGATGCACTTACTCACGGCGAATAGGCCACCGGGCTTCGCAGCGCCAGAGCGGTTTTTTTCAGGCAGCTGCGCAGCCAGATGGCCGCCTCGGAGGCATGGCTGCGCGCATGCCAGAGCAGGTAGTAGTCGAGCGGCGGCAGCGCCAGTGGGCATTCCAGGATCGCCAGCGCATGCTTGTCGGCAAAGCGCTCGCAGAACTGGCGTCCCGTGGTCAGCACAAGCAAGCTCGATGCCACCATCGCCGGTATCGCACTGAAATGGGCGCAGCGCGCCATGATGCGCCGCTCCACGCCCAGCGCATCAAGCCGGGCGTCGATGATGCCGCGAGCGCCGGGGTGGGTCGCCGTCGGTGCAATGTGCTCGGCCTGCAGCCAGGCCTGCACATCCCAGCCGCGCCGCACTGCTGGATGGCGGCGGCTCACGAGGCTCACCACCTCGTCGCTCATCAGGCTGGTCATGTGCAGGTCTCCGGTAGGCTGCAACCAGTTGCCCACCACCACGTCGATGTCGCCATTGGCGAGCTGGGCGTGGTAGTGCGTCTCGGGCGACAGCGGGTAGATCTCGACCACGCACAGCGGCGCTTCTGCCTTGATGCGCGCCACCAGCGCCGGCAGAAACAGCGGATCGAAGTAATCACTCGCTGCAATGCGAAAAGTGCGGGTCGCCGTCTGCGGGTCAAAATCACGTGCATCACTGAACAGGCCTTCGGCCGCGCGCAGGATCGCAGCAGCGGGCTCGACCATGCGCTGGCCCTTGTCGGTGGGCATCATCGCCGCACCCGAGCGCACCAGCAACGGATCGCCGGCCAGATCGCGCAGCCGCTTGAGCGCGGCAGACACCGCCGGCTGGTACATGCCCAGCCGCAAGGCTGCCCGCGAGACGCTGCGCTCGGTCAGCACCGTGTGCAGCACCCGTATCAGGTGCAGGTCAATCTTGTCAAACAGGGCTTGGTCGCGCATGCGGGTGTGGGGAACGTGTGCAGGATCTCTACACAGCCGTGTGGCGAGATCTTCGATACATTCTCGAAATGTGGACATTCAAGCTTATCAGCCGAGGCCGGCCAGCCATCCCGGTTGTTACCCCAAGCTGTGGCGACAGCCCCTCAGTGTCCCGCCCACGCAGCCCTTCCCTTCAGGCTGCCTTGGCCTCGCGCCAGCAGGCGCGGTTGCCGCCCTGGCGTTTGGCGCTGTAGCTGGCCATGTCGGCCGCGCGCACCGCCTGCAGCGCATCGGCAAACGAGGCATCGATCTGCAGCAGCCCGATGCTGACGGTGACGACAAAGTGCTTGCTGCGCAGCTGGGGCTCCCAGTTCTGCAAGGTGTCGCACAGCTGGGCAGCCAGCTCATGCGCCTTTTCGCGGCTGCACTGGCGCAGCACCAGTGCGAACTTGTCACCTGCCACGCGTGCCGCATAGCCCTGGAAGGGTTGCAGCAGCTGCAGCTGGCGTGCCACATGCTGGAGCACCAGGTCGCCCTGGGCATGGCCGGCCAGGGTATTGATGGCCGACATGTTGTCGACATTCACATAGAACAGCACCGGCGCGCTCGGCGACGACTCATCGAGTCCCTGGCGCCGCGCCTGCAGCAGGGCCGTCAGGTGCAGCAGCAAGGCATCGTAGTTGGGCAGCAGGGTCAGCTTGTCCATGCGGCTGGGCGACTGCGCGGCCACCCGGGCCTGGCCGGCGCGCACAAAACACCAGCGCAATTCCGGTCCTGCCTCGGCAATGTTCACCAGATGCAGGCTGACCATGACCGGCGCCCCTGACTGGTGGCGCAGCACCACGCTGGTCTCGGCACTGCCCAGACGCTCCAGATCCGGCGCGAGCTGCTCCCAGGCCAGGTCAAAGTCCTGGTCGGCCATCGCCAGCATGCGCACCGGCTGGCCTTGCAGATCCTGGCGGCTGTAGCCCAGCAGATGGGCCAGCGCCTGCGACACCTGCTGGATCTGGTCTCCCTGCAGCAGCAAAAAGGAAAATCGCGCATGTGCGAGCACACTCTCGGCCAGTTGCTGCTGCTGGCGCAACTGCTCGGACAGCGAGTCGCGCTGCTGGCCCAGCTCATGCAGGTGCATGCCCATGCGGTCAATCTCGTCCGGCAGCGGACCGCTTGCCGAGTCCGAGGCATCCACGGGCCCGGAGGCGAGCGCCGGTACCGGCGCAGGCGCCACGGGCAGCGGCGTCTGGGCGACCAGCTGCTTGAAGCGCCGGCTATGTCCCCACAGCCACAGCCAGGTCAGTGCCGCCAGCGCCACCGGCAGCAGCAGCAACCACCACCAGCTGCGCCACTGCCGCCCCCAGCTTTGCAGACTCTGGTCATGCGGCATCACGCGCACCACCAGCCAGCGGGCCGCAGGCATCTGCGCCACACTGACGACATGCGGCGCCAGCCACCAGGAATGGGCGGTCAGTGCGCCCCCGTTGGCCGTGCGCTCGCGCCACAGCTGTAGCGCTTGCGCCAGCATACTGTCGCTGTCGGCCGGGCCCAGTACGCGGGTCGGGTCCGGGTGGGAGATGAGCACACCGCTGGCCGTCATCAGCACCAGCTGTCCGCTGTCGGGCGGTGTGATCGCCAGCGACACCGGCAGCAGGCTTTGAGACTGCAGGCGCAGCACGCCGGCCATCGCCCCCTGCACGGCGCCCTGCTTGTCGCGCAGCGGAATGCCCAGCGCAATGCTGGGCCCGCCGGAGGCACTTCTGAAGGGCTCGGACACGAGGGGTTTGCCATCGACGATGACCCGGCGCAGCACGTCACGCTCTGCAGGCTCCACAGCCTCGTCGCCCTGGCCCGCGTCGCGCACCTGGCGCCTGACCACTTCGGCGCCGCGCGCAAACACCAGACTGTCGAAGTAGCGGGTGGCCGTGCCGCCCTGGTCCAGCAGCGGCGGCGGCTGGGACGCCGGACCCTGCACCCAGGGTGCGGCAGCTTCGGCGAGGGTGCCGAGCACCTTCTGGCTTTGCTCGAGCTTGCTGCCCATCAGCCTGGCGAGCATCTCGGTCTCATCGGCCTGCTGGGCCGAGAGCTGGGTAATGACGGTCTGCTGGCTCGCGTGGATCGCCAGCCACTGCACCAGCGCCGTGCCCAGCAGCACCATCAACGGCACCACTACCCAGAGCCGCCACAGCCAGGGTCCGGCCGTCTCGCGCAGGCCTTCTGCCGCAGGGGGAGGATCGGGCTGCCAATGCACCTGCCGGCCATCCATGCCGCGCTACCTGGCCACCACGATGGCGGAAACCAGAACCCGGCAATGGCAAATAACAGACTCTGGCATGTGGCGCCTCCTTTCAGCTGCGCACATGTTCGCTGTTTAGCTCCAGCGCCGGTATCGGGAAAAGACCGGACGGAGGAAACCCGGGTTACACAGGGAGCGGGTGAAGCCCCGCTGCCGCAGCCGGACCCGGCGAGGCTAGCGGTGGAGACGGGGCACCCCAGGCAGCTCACGCCTGCGACAAGGCTGGGCGCGGCCGGCCTGCCAATGCGGTGGCAGCGTTGGGGAGATGGCTTGAACTAGGCCTTGGCCAGCTGGCGCAGCGACTCGGGCTGCGGCAGCCACAGATTCTTGCCCAGGCCGTCGAGCAGGCCCTGGTCGCGCAGCTGGCGCAACACGCGCGAGAGCGTCTCGGGCGCAATGCCCAGGTGTGCAGCGATCTGGCGCTTGGACTGCCCCAGTTGCACCCGCAAGCCCTTGTCGGCGGGCTCGGCATGCAGCAGCAGCCACTCGGCGCAGCGCGCCACCGCATCCTGCGCCACCCGGCTGACCGCCAGCGCCGCCTGCTGGCAGTAGCCCTGGGCCATGCTGGCCACCAGGCCCTGGGCCTCTGCCGGCCATTGCAGCAGGGAGCCGCGCAGTTGTGTCACCGGCACCGCCCGCCATTGCACGGCGGTCTGCGCCACCATGTCCACCGCGCAGGGCTGGCCCGCCAATGCAGGGGCGGCGTCCAGCCAGCAGGGGCCCTCCATCACGCCCAGCAGGTGGCGCATGCGCCCCTCTTCCTGCACACCAAAGGCGACCGAGCCTTGCTCCAGGTACAGCACATCCACCAATTGCTGGTGGCGCTGACGCAGCAAGGCACCCGCGCCGGCGCTGATCGGGGCAAATTCATCCAGGCAGAGTAAGTCAGGCATGGCCCGCACTTTGCCGCGAATGGCGCAGCCGCACATTGAGCTACATCAATGCTCTTCCCACGCAGTCCAGAAAAACCCGCCCTCCGCCGCTCGCCATCGCACTAGCCAACGACCGGCGGCACTACCTATTCGAAAACCATATAGGCCCGATATGCGGCGTGCACGCCACACCTCGGGTCTTTACCAGCGCTTTTTTCCGCCTTTGGCACACATATTGCTCAGGGAGGTCGGCACTGACTTCACAATTCACCGCTATCACAAATTCACACGCTTGTAACAAAGGACTGCCATGAACAACAAACTGCTCGCCCTGGCCGTGATGGCCGTCTGCGCCTCCGCGGCGCAGGCCCAATCGTCGGTAACCGCCACCGGCCTGGTCGATATGTATATCGGCTCGATGAAAGCTCCCGGCGATGACGGCCGCACCTCTACCTTGGGCAGCGGTGGCATGACCACCTCCTGGTTCGGCTTCAAAGGCACCGAAGACCTGGGCGGCGGCCTCAAGGCCAGCTTCCTGCTGACCAGCTTCATGCGCGCCGACACCGGCACGCCCGGCCGCTTCAATGGCGACGTCTTCTGGTCGCGCGATGCGCTGGTGTCGCTGTCCGGCGATTTTGGTGCCGTGACCCTGGGCCGCACCGTGGCGCCCAACTTCGTGCCATCGATCTCGATGAACCCCTTTGGTGATTCCTTCACCTTCTCGCCGCTGGTGCTGCACCAAAACGTGTCGCTGTTCAACAAGAGCGGCTGGCAGAGCAGCAACCCCTCGGACACCGGCTGGAGCAACCAGGTGATCTACAGCACGCCCAAGGTCGGCGGCTTCAGCGGCAACCTGCACTACCAGTTTGGTGAACAGGCCGGCCAGGGCGGCAAAAACAACATTGGTGTGAATGCCACCTATGCCAACGGTCCTTTTGCCATCACCGGCTTCTATGAAGACGTGGACATGAGCAACCCCGTGCCCGCCGTGCTGGCCGAGAACCACCGCAACTGGATGCTGGGCAGCAGCTATGACGCCGGTTTTGTGAAGGCCTATGCGACCTATGGCCAGACGACCGGCAAGGACACCGACTTCAAGATCAAGACCGCCAGCCTGGGTGCCACCGTACCGCTGGGCGCCACCAGCCGCATCCTCGCCGGTTGGGCGCACAGCAAGCTGCAAGACAGCAATGCCAAGCGTGACACCGTCTCCGTCGGCTACAACTACGACTTCTCCAAGCGCACCGACGGCTACGCCATCGTGATGTACGACAAGGTCAAGGACTTTGGCAACGGCACCAGCTTTGGCGTCGGCATTCGCCACCGCTTCTAAGCGGCTCGTGTAGCGAGCCGTGGTGCCTTGCGGCCCACAACGCAAAACGCCAAGCATCTGTGCATGCTTGGCGTTTTTTCTTGCCGCTTGGGCAGACCCCGCGCATCAGCGCCGGAGCGGACAATGGCTTACTTCTTCAGGCACTCGCTCATGAAGGCCTTGCGCTCATCGCCCTTCTTGCCGGTAGCGTCCACATTGCAGGTCTTCATGCGTTCCTGCTGGCGCTTGCGGCCGTCAGACAGGCAGCTGGACATGAACGCCTTGCGTTGATCGCCCTTGAGCTCCTTGGTCTTGGCCTCGGTGTTGCAGGTGCCCATCAGCTGCTGCTGGGCCGTGGGGGTCTTGTCGGCTGCCAGCGCAAACTGGGATGCCAGCGCGATGCTGGCGAGGACGATGAGTTTTTTCATGGTATGGGCTCTTATCTAAACTGCGCCGACGACCAGCGCAAGCGAATTTCGGCATATCTGGCCCGGCGTGTCAATGGGCAGATGATGAAGAAGCGCAAACTGCCTACGACCGTCTCACAAGCGCCCATAAAAAAACGGCCTGCGCGGCCGTTCCAGGAGCGTTGGCACAGACTGTGATCAGTCCACCAGGCCCACGTAGATGTTCTGCACATCGTCGTCATTTTCCAGGCCGGCCAGGAAGGCTTGCACCTCTTCCTGCGCTTCGGCGGGCAGGCTGCCCATGCTGACGGGGTTCTTGGCCTTGTAGCCCAGCTTGGCCGACAGCACCTTGATGCCCTGCTCGGGCAAGGCCTTGCTGACGGTGTCCAGGTCCGAGGGCTCGGTGATGAACAGAGTCACACCCTCTTCTTCGGCCGGCTCGAAATCCTGCGCACCCGCTTCAATGGCAGCCAGTTCCACATCGGCGCCATTCTCAGCTTCGCCTTCCACCATGCCCACATGGTCGAAGTCCCAGGCCACGGCGGTCAGTTGGCCTTTGCGGAAGCACACGCGCATATTGGGTGCCGTGCGGTTGGGGTTGTCGGTCAGGCACTCGACCATCACCGGCACGCGGTGCGGCGCATAGCCCTCGAACAACACGGTCGAGTAGTTGACCGCATCGGCGCCAGCGCCCGAACCCTTCTTGATCGCACGCTCCAACGTGTCCTTGGGCATCGACGCCTTGCGGGCTGCTTCCACAGCCATGCGCAGACGTGAATTGCTGGCCGGGTCACCCCCGCCCAAACGCGCCGCGACCGTGATTTCCTTGACCAGTTTGCCAAAGAGTTTTCCCTTGGCATCAGCGACCAGCGCCTTGCCCTTTGCTTTCCATTGCGCGCCCATGGCTGCGTTTTCCTAGTTGTTGGTTGGGCAGCAGCGGTCGCTGCTGGCAACAATGCCGGGCAAAGCCCAGATTGACAGGGCAAATTTATACACCGCCGCCCAAGGCTGTGCTGGCCATAAGGAGAAATTCCTGCCAAAAAACCTGGGGCATCGATGCGGTCAAACGACGCCAGGGCGCGGGCTGTCAAGCTGCGGCAACCGTTCATGGGCACAATACCGAGATGTCTTATTTGCAGCTTTTTTGGCGATGGACCCAGGCCCAGCGCACGCCCCTGCTGTGGAGCCTGGGCGGCCTTGTGCTGTCCTTTGCCACGCTGGGGCTGCCGGGCTTTGCCAGCTATGCGCCTGCCGAGCAGCTCTTTGTCTGGGCCGGCGATGGCGCACTGCTCGATGCCATCCAGGGCGACAGCCTCTGGCCCATCCTCATCTCGGCGGGATTTTTGCAGGCCTTGCTGATCACGCCCGCGCATTGCCTGCTGCAGCGCTGGCGGCCGGGCCTGCCGCGCTGGCCCCATGTGCTGGGCGTGGCCTTGGGCGTCTGGCTCACCAGTATTGTCTGCACCTGCATGATGCTGCTGGCGGCGGCCGGTGCATAAAAGCTGCAGCCTGCCTACAATCACGGCGCCCGCTTCTTTTTCCATAGCCCTCACCGTGCACGCCTCCATGCCCAGCCCCCTCTCCCCCATTGGTGTTTTTGACAGCGGTATCGGCGGCCTGAGCGTGCTGCGTGCGCTGCGCGACGTGCTGCCCGATGAGCAGTTCGTCTATGTGGCCGACAGTGGCAATGCCCCTTACGGCGAGCGAGGTGACGCCTTTGTGCAGCAGCGCTGCGCCCACATCACGCAGCAGATGCGCGAGCGCCATGGCATCAAGGCGCTGGTGATTGCCTGCAACACGGCGACCGCAGCGGCCATCGAGGGCCTGCGCGAGCAGCACCCTGGCCTGCCAATCATCGGTGTGGAGCCCGCCCTCAAACCCGCCGCCCAGTACAGCCAGACCCATGTGGTGGGCGTAATCGCCACCCAGGGCACCGTCACCAGCAGCCGCTTTGCCACCCTGCAGGCTGCGCATGCCACGCAAACCCGCTTTGTGGTGCAGGCCTGCAACGGACTGGCGCGCGCGATTGAAGACAGCACCCGGCCCGGGCGCGATGCGGCGGCCGATGCCGCGCATATCCAGAGCCTGTGCCAGACCTACCTGGCCGCCATGGGCGCCTTTGGCACCCAGCCTGGCCAGATCGACACCCTGGTGCTGGGCTGCACCCACTACCTATTTGCTGCCGATACCCTGCGCGCGCTGGTGGGCGACCAGGTGCAGCTGATGGACACGGCCACGCCGGTGGCCCGCCGCACCTATAGCCTGCTGCATGCCACCGGCATGCTGCGCAAGCCGGCGCAGGCACCTGGTGCCGATGAGGCCTTCAGCCTGGTGACCACCGGAGAGCTGGCCGCCTTGCAGTATGCCGCCGCCCAGTGGCTGGGTCTGCCCCCTCAGGTGTGCCGGGCCGCTGACTGATCAGCGGGCACCGTCCGCCGCATCAGCCGCCACTTGCCACAGCCGGTGGCCGCCCTGGTCCAGCCAGGTCAGGTACAGCCGCACCTCCAGTTCCAGCTGGTGGTAGGACGGCTCCATGTACTCGCATAGCTGGTAGAAGGCCTTGTTGTGGTCGGACTCGCGCAGGTGCGCAAGCTCATGCACGGCGATCATCCGCAAAAAGGCCTCGGGCGCATGCTTGAACAGGCTGCCAATGCGGATCTCATGGCGCGACTGGGTCTTGCCGCCATGGTTTTTGCCAGTACGCACATGGATGCCCAGCGCCTGGTAGACCAGTTGCAGCTTGCTGTCATACACCACCTTGGCCAGCGCCGCGCTGTTGCGCATGTGTTCGCCCTTGAGGCCCATTACATAGGCATGCAAGGCCTTGTCCGAGCGCATCTGGTGCGGCTGCGGATGGCGCTGCAGCAGCCACTGGCCCAGCTTGCCCGATTGCACCAGGCTGCCTGCCTGCTGCTGCAAGCTGGCGGGGTAGGACTGCAGATAGGGAAGCAGGACAGCGCTGGACATGAGGGGCAAGGCCAATAACAAAGGCAGCACAGCGGCTGCCTTGGGGTGAAACACGGAAAGCGCTGCGCTGTGGGCAGCGCAGCCGATGGTCAGTGCAGGTGGCGCGGGCGGCGTCCGCCGCCGCCATGGCCGCCGCCGGGGCCACCGGTGCCACGGGGTGGCTTGCCGATCTCCAGCGAATCGACCAGCGCATCAAAGCGCTGGCTGAACAGCTTGTCGATCTCGCCCACCACACCGACGAGCTCGCCGGCATCGAAGTGGCGCTCCATCGTGCTGACCACATCCTGCACCAGCATGTCGCGCTGCACCTGCATGATGGCCGCCGGTGTCGGACCGACAAACAGCATCATGAAGTCATCGCGCGACTCGGCGCTGCGGTCCTGCTCCTCGTCATCGAACTCGGCGTCGTAGAAGGTGACCTCGATCGCTGCGCCCTGGTCGGCCAGTTCGTTGAGGTTCATGCACATGTCGTCCAGCGACTGGCGGAAATCATCGTCGCCACGCACGGTCCAGCACATCTGCAGCACATGGTCCTTGGGCTCGAACAGAATGCCGGGCTCTTCCTCGTAAGCGCTCTCCGCGCCATCGACCAGCGACTTGGCGCCCGCGTAGCCCCACAGCGGTTTCAAGGCCTCTTGCAGCTGGTCAAAGCCGACATCGGCACGCAGCAGCACTTGTCCGTGGACATGGATCTCAAAGGGTGGGTTGTAACTGGGCATGTTCTGTACCTTCCTAAATGGGGGCTGTCCGCTTGCGCTGGCCAACCCCACGCCTGATGACACGGCACGCCGCATCGCTCTGCACAAGCCGCCAGCACCCCACCTGCAGCGGGCCGGGCTGGCAACTCTCCATGCGCCACCCACCCGAGCGGCGCAATATCCACAATATCGGACATTGTGCCCGGTTTGTCGATCTCAGACGAAGAAAAAGCCAGCAGGATGCCTGCTGGCTGGCGCCCGATCCCCGCGCCACCAAAAGCGGGGGATGCGAAACGGTCTCCTTCGCTGCCGACATGCTTCGCATTGCCAGGCCAGCGTCTGGGGCATAGGCAATAAAAAACAACGGTTTGCAGGATATTTCTGCGAAACCGTTGCTCTGTGGCGCCTTGCGCTCAGGCATTTTACCAGTTCCGGCCTGGGGCCAGGTGCTGCAGGGTCGGAAGCCACCGCTGTGCCTTGCCAGGCCAGCGGTGGCGGCCTCGGCCTCAGTCGCCCGCCTGCACCATCTCGCCGTTCGTGTCGGTCACCCGCACCACGGTGATAACCGGTGCATCCTCCGCGTCTCCCACAATGCCGGTGCTGGCGCCGTAGAAGCCGGCCACAAAGCGGAAGGCCGGTGCGCCCGCAGGGCCAGTGCAGCGGAAGTTGTACTGGCGCAGCACTTCGGCGACACAGACATAGCCCGAGGCCGTATCGATCACCGAGTTGGCGTCACGGGTCTGGAAGCGGAAGATGCGGCTGGGTATCGCCGTACTGGCCGACAGCAGCACCCACGAGCCGCGCAGCGACTGGGCCGAGCCCTTGTTGACACCGTAGTAGAAGCGCTCGATCTGCACAGGTTGCTCACCGGGGAAGGCCACGGTGCCCAACGATGGCGCGCTGAAATGGATCGACTTGGTCAGTCCCGCATCCGCCTTGAAGCGCGCCACCGCTGCCGGGCCGCCAAAGTAGCGCCCGCCCTGGTACTGCACGGTCGGCAGATCAGGCGTGTTGGGCTCCGGTGTGGTGGAGGCATCGTGCGCGCCCAGCAGGCTGTGGAAGGTCGCCTGACCATCGCTCTCGTAGTTGTACACCGACATGAACAGCATATGGTCCTCAGCGTTCGTGGGCTTTTGCAGCTCGATCGAAATACCGCGCCCAGGCAGACCGCGCAACTCGCTGCTGACGACCCAGGTGCCCGATTCTGGGGCATAGCCCGGCGCGTAGTAGCTGGTGCGCACATTCTGGTTGTTCTGCCGGGTGTAGGCGGCGCGCGCCACACGGAAACCCACCAGGCGCCGCGCCTCGTCGCCACCTTCGCGCACGGTGCCGCTCAGCTGGTCGACACCACGCTGCAAGGTCAGCGCCACGGTGCCACCACTGCCTGCGCCTCCTGCGCGATTGCCTGCGCAGTTGAAGACCAGCCCCGAGCCACCATAGCTGCACTGTGCCAGCACATGGCCGCTCAAGGTCCCGCCAAAGCCGTGCACGGTGGTTGCGGCGGTTGGCGGATAGGGCCAGGTGATCGCGGCAGTGGTCAGCGCTTCGCTCATCGCGACCTGCTCGCTGCTGCCAATGTCAGCCCACCAGCTGCGCACTGGCTGGTTGTTGCTGTTGAACTCGACCATGGCCCAGCGATCGACAAAGGCCGGGTCGGAGAAGACGCCAGCTGGCGTGCCCTCATAGTCGTAGCGCTGCATGGCCTTAACAGGCTCGCCGGGGAACTGGATCGTGCCCCTGCTGCGGCTGGTGAACGTGATCACCACATTACCCGGGCTGCCCGCTTCATGGCCATCGCGTTGCTCGCTGCCAAAGAAGCGCCCGCCTTCATAGAAGTACAGCGGCGCGGTCACCGTGTTGTCGTGCAAGGTGCCCAGTGCGGTATGGAAGGTCGGCGCACCTGATTGGCGGTAGTTGTAGACCTGCATGAACAGCACGCCATCCTGGATGTCGATGCCCATGCCACGCCCGGGCTCGCCATTGAGTTCATCACTGATGATCCAGGTGCCACTCTGCGCCGCAATCAGCGTGGTGGGCAACTCGCCGCTGGGGTCCGAGGTCTTGTTCACTTCGCGCGTGCTGCTACCGGTATTGCCAGCATCATCAGTCTGCGAAGCGGTGACCGTGACAGACCCCTTGGGCAACGCACCCACCTGCATGCCCGGTGCCGTCCATGTCCCGTTGACACAGGCCACGGTCACCCTGATAACCCCGACACTCACGGTAACCAGGCCATCACCGGTGGTGCAGGTACCCGAAGGGCTGTAAGCGTTCTGGTTCGAGGTGTCGATGGTCGGCGCGGTGCTGATCGAGACCGCCGGTGCCGTCGTGTCCTTGACCGTGTTGAGCGAGCCGGAGATGACGGTGCCAGCGACGGTCTGCGAGGCTTTCACGACCACCGTGCCCTCTGGCAGGCTGCGCACGTCCACACCGCTCGTCACCCAGGTGCCGGCGTTGCAGGCAGCCGTGCTGTTGACACTGCCGATCGCCACGGTCACCGCACCGCCAGAGGCGCTGCAGGCACCGGAGACACCGCCATAACTGGCCTGGTTGCCACTGTTGATGCGGGGCGCGACCACCACGGTCACTACAGCGGCCGTGCTCTCCTTGCTGGTCGCGCGGCTGGCACTGCCGGTATTGCCTGCAGCATCGGTTTGCATCGCAGTCACGGTGACAGAGCCCGCAGGCAGACCACTGACATCCATGCCCGAGGCGGACCAGATACCGCTGTTGCAAACGGGCTGCGGCACAGCGGCCACGCTGCCCACACGCACGGTCACCGCTACGCCGTTTTCAGAGCAACTGCCGGCCACGCCATAGGCCGATTGGTTGGCGGCATTGATCACCGGAGCCGAAGTGATGGCCACCGCCGGTGCGGTCGCGTCCTTGCCCGTCACCAACGTACCCGATCCGGTCTGGCCGCCGACGGTCTGCGAGGCCGTCACCGTGACGACGCCATCGGGCAGGCCGCTGACATTGATGCCTGAGGCCGACCATACGCCTGCGCCGCACACGGCAGTGGCCGGCACCGAACCGACCGTTACCGCCACGGCTTCACCATTGGCAGAGCAGGTGCCCGAGACGGTGTACGAAGCCTGGTTGGACGCGGTGATCTGCGGAGCCGCGACGACGGACACCACCGGCAGCGGTGGCACCGAACCCGTGGATTTGGTGGTCGACTGGCTCGCGGTACCAGGGGGCTGTCCGGCGACCGTCTGCGTCGCCGTGATCGTCACCGTGCCATCGGGCAGGCCTTGTGCATTCACCGAGCCAGCGTACGTGCCGCCCGCTGAACAGGGCAGCGACTGGCTGACGCCCGCAGGATTGGAGCTGATGGCCACATTGCCGCTGCCAGCGCTGCAGCTGCCACTGATGGGCACGGAAGTCTGGTTGCCCGCATTGATCGGCGGCAGCGGATTCAAGGTCACCGTGGGCTTGCAATCGGGCATCGACGCGGTGGAGTTGCCGACGATCACCGACGCGTTGAGCAAAGGCAGGGTCAAGGCCTTGGCCACCAACTCTATGCGCAGCGCGGTCACGCTCATGGAGGTGCCGCTTTGGCTTTGCTCATTGGTGTAGAGCTTGACGCCGACCTCCGTGCCAATGGTTGGCACCCCGACTGTCAGATTCACCAGGCCATTGACGGCGGCGCTGACGCCGCTGAGCGCACCGGTTCCGCCGAGGATCTGGGCATCGCCCGAGCCTTGCGGCACGCCGTTGACGCAGGCCATGCGCGCCTGCGAGCTGATGGTGTTGGCGCCCAGAGACAGTCCCGCCAGCGTCAGGTTCAAGCCGTCCACGGAGCTGTTGGACACCACGCTGTTCTGCGCCAGATTGCTTTGGGTGGAGGAGTTGATGACGCCCGTCCCCACACTCAAAAGGTTGACCCCTGCGGTCACGCTCACATTCGCTACGGAAATGGGGGTGTTGAAATCCGGTGGTGCACTCTTCTGGCCGGTATCGGCAAACGGAATACCGAGTCCCCCGCCAAGCACATCGGCGGTGACCTGCAGGCCATAGGCCCGCCCGGATCCTGAGGATGCCGCCAGGGCGGAAGTGCTGCAGACGAGGGCCAGGCTCGCAAGCCCCCCGTACAGCAGACGTCGGATCGTTCTCTGTGCACCAATCGGGTTCATAGCGTCTCCTTCTGCACCGCCAGAACGCCAGATGGGTGTGATCCACTCAGACCCCACCAAACGACGGCCGAGGACAGGTGCTGCTGATTGCTCATACAAACACAACTACTCACAAGCGCAAAGGTACAGCGAATCTTTGGTAAACGGCAAATTATTTTATTTAAGTCGCTTATAAGCAGGCGGGTACTGCGGCCCAGAGCCGGTTACCGCAGTCTTGGCGCTGTACGGGCCGCACGGCAGAGGGGACTGGCCTGTACAGGCTGCCCGCTTCAGTCGCACTCCCCGCTATTCCAACGCTGTTTTCAGAGGAGAAATCCCGCATAAATGCTGCTTTTTGTAATGCAATCGCAGCCAGCAAAAAGCCCACCATCACGGTGGGCACGCGGTACGGGGAGAGGGAAAACAGGCGCTGGAGCCGTCTCCAGCCTGCAGCGCCTGACATGTCTGACAGCGCCTTCCACCGTCAAATCAAGGCGCCGGCTTACAGCAGCGGTTACATACTGGCATAGATTCAATGCCGATTTTGCAACATCGCGTCAGCCAGTCGCCCCCGCACACCATCGCCATTACCGCGACCGCCACCCGGCTCGGAAGCCACCGCTGCGCCTTGCCAGGCCAGCGGTGGCCTCTGCGCTCAGTCGCCCGCCTGCACCATCTCACCATTGGTGTCGGTCACCCGCACCACCGTGATGGCGGGGGCATCTTCGTCGTCACCTACGATCCCGGTACTGGCGCCGTAGAAGCCGGCGACAAAGCGGAAGGCGGGTGATCCCGACGGACCCGTGCAGTGGAAGTTGTACTGGCGCAGCACTTCTGCGACACAGACATAGCCCGAGTCGGTATCGATCACCGAGTGCTCATCGCGCTTCTGGAAGCGGAAGATACGGCTTGGCATCGCGTCGGTCGCAGACATCACCGACCAGGACCCGCGCAGCGACTGGGCCGATCCCTTGTTCAGGCCGTAGTAGAAGCGCTCGATCTGCACCGGCTCTTCACCCGGGAAGGCCAGCGTTCCCACCGACGGCGCGCTGAAGTGGATCGACTGGGTCAATCCCGCATCCGCCTTGAAGCCTGCGATCGCTGCCGGGCCACCAAAGTAGCGCCCACCCTGGTACTGCACGGTTGGCAGATCGGGGGTGTGGGGCTCGGGCGTGGTCGATGGATCATGCGCGCCAAGCACACTGTGGAACGTGGCCTTGCCGTCGCTCTGGTAGTCGTACACCGACATGAACAACAGATGGTCTTCCTGGTGCAGCGGCTTTTGCAGCTCGATGGAGATACCGCGGCCAGGCAGGCCCCGCAACTCGCTGCTGACGACCCAGGTCCCCGACTCGGGCAGGTAGCCCGGCGCATAGTAGCTGGTGCGCACGCGCTGGTTGTCCTGCCAGGCGTAGGCAGCGCGCGCCACGCGGAAGCCCACCAGGCGCCGAGTCTCGCCACCGCCCTCCTTCACGGTGCCGCTGAGCTGGTCCACACCACGCTTCATCGTCATCGCGATCGCCGGCGCACCGTTAGCCCCCGCACGGTTGCCCGCGCAGTTGAACACCAGACCCCGGCCGCCATAGCTGCATTGCGCCACCACATGGCCCGACAAGGTGCCGCCAAAGCCATGGACCGCCGTTGCCACGGCAGGTGGGTATGGCCAGCCCATCGCTGCAGCCACCCAGTCCTCGCTCATCGAGACCTGTTCGCTGCTGCCGATATCGGCCCACCAGCTGCGCACCGGCTGGTTGCTGCTGTTGAGCTCGACCATGGCCCAGCGGTCGACAAAGGCCGGATCGGAGAAGACACCAGCAGGCGTGCTCTCGTAGTCAAAGCGGTGCATGGGCTTCACCGGCTCGCCGGGGAACTGGATCGTACCGGTGCTGCGGCTGGTGAAGGTGATCACCACATTGCCGGGGCTGCCGGCCGCATGGCCATCGCGTTGCTCGCTGCCAAAGAAGCGCCCGCCTTCATAGAAGTACAGCGGAGCGGTCACCTTGTTGTCGCGCAAGGTGCCCAGCGCCGTGTGGAAGGTCGGCTCGCCCGATTGGCGGTAGTTGTAGACCTGCATGAACAGCACGCCGTCCTGGATGTCGATGCCCATGCCACGGCCTGGCTCGCCATTGAGCTCATCGCTGATGATCCAGGTACCGTTCTGGGGCGCAATCCGGGCCACCGGAGGCTCGGGCGGCTCGCCGCCAGAGCCCGTCGACTTCGAGACTTCGCGGGTGATGCTGCCCGTGTTGCCGGCCTGGTCCGTCTGCGATGCGGTCACGGCAACCGCGCCATCCGGCAGGCCACGGACATCCATGCCCGGTGCCGTCCAGCTGCCGTTGACGCAGGCCGCTGCAGCCTGGACGGTACCGACCTTGACCGTCATGGGGCCGTCACCCGAGGTGCAGCTGCCCGCAGGGCGGTAGGCGCTCTGGTTGGAGGTATCGATGCTCGGCGCCGTGCCGATCGCGACTGCGGGCGCCACGGTGTCCTTGACCGGGTTCTGGGAAACAGAGACCACTGCACCAGCCACCGTCTGCGAAGCCATCACGGTGACCGCACCATCAGGCAAGCCACGCACATCCAGCGCTGGCGTGGACCAGGTGCCGCCGCTGCACGGCACCGACACAGACAGGGAGCCGACCACGACGGTCACATTGCTGCCGCTGGCCGCGCAAGTGCCCGAGACGGTGTAGGACGCCTGGTTGGACAAGGCAATCGCTGGTGCCGAAGTGATGGCCAGCACCGGCGTGCCCCCACTGGAGTTCTTGCTGGTCACAAAACCCCCCGACCCCGTCTGGCCGCCCGCTGTCTGCGCCACCTGTACCGCGACCGCACCATCGGGCAAGCCGCTGACATCGATGCCTGCGGTGGACCAGGCTCCGCCGCTGCACAGGGCCGTCGCAGAGATGGTGCCGACCAGCACGGTGACATTGGCGCCATCGACCGAGCAGGTGCCCGATACGGTATAGGCAGTCTGGTTGGCCGCCGTGATCGCTGGCGCCGAGGTCACGGCCACGGCAGGCACTACGCCAGCCGCATCCTTGCTCGTCACGATACTGCCGGTGCCCGTCTGGCCTCCCGCCGTCTGCGCCACTGTCACCGTCACCGGTCCGTTGGGCAGGCCGCTGACGTCCAGGCCCGCGATGGACCAGGCGCCAGCGCTGCACACGGCCGTCGCCGAGATGCTGCCGACCAGCACCGTCACATTGGCACCATCGGCCGAGCAGGTGCCCGATACGCCATAGGCCGACTGGTTGCTTGCCGTGATCGCAGGCGCCGAGGTAATGGCCACCACCGGTGCGGCGCCGGCCGCGTTCTTGGTGATCACCAGGCTACCCGATCCCGTTTGGCCACCAGCGGTTTGCGAGGCCATGACGGTGACCGCGCCATCGGGCAGGCCGCTGACATCCACCCCCGCGCTCGTCCAGATGCCGGCGTTGCACTGCGCCGATGCCGGGACAGATCCAATCAGCACCGTGACAGCGGCGCCATTTGCCGAGCAGGTGCCCGAGACGCTATAGGCGGACTGGTTGGCCGCCGTGATCGCAGGTGCCAAGCCAATGGCGACCACAGGCACCACGCCTGCCGAATCCTTGCTGGTCGTCCAACCGCTGGAGCCGATCTGGCCACCCACCGTCTGCGACGCGGACACGGAGACCGGTCCATCGGCCAAGCCGCTGACATCGATGGCCGCAGTCGCCCAGATGCCGCTGTTGCACACCGCCGACGCGGTGAGGCCGCCTATCAGCACATCCACATTGGCGCCATCCGCCGAGCAGGTACCCGAGACCGTATAGGCCGACTGGTTGGCTGCCGTGATCACAGGCGCCGAGGTGATCGCCACCACCGGTGCCACGCCTGCGGTGTCCTTGCTGGTGGCGAAGCTGCCCGTGCCCGTCTGGCCACCAGCCACTTGGGTCGCCGTCACCGCAACCGGCCCATCCGCCAGACCGCTGACGTCCATGCCCGCGGTCGCCCAGAGGCCACCATTGCACGGTGCCGTTGCAGACACCGAGCCGACCTGCACCTGCACATTGCTGCCGTTGACCGAGCAAGTGCCCGAGACGGAGTACGCCGATGCATTGGCTGCGGTGATGACAGGTGCCGACGTAATGGTCACCACGGGTGTGGCTACGCCCGTGCTCTTGTTGACCTGCACATTGGCCGACCCCACCAGCGTGCCCACCGTCTGCTGAGCGGTCACGGTGACCGTGCCGTCCTGCAAGCCACTGACATTCAACGCTGCGGTCATCCAACTGCCGCTGGTGCAGGGCACCGATGCGGACACCGAACCGACCAGCACCTCCACATTGGTGCCGTTGACCGAACAACTGCCCGAGACGCTATAGGCCGACTGGTTGGCCGCCGTGATGTCCGCAGCCACGGTAATGGTCACCACGGGTGGGACGCCGCCTGTGTTCTTGTTGGTCACCAGGCTGCCCGATCCCTGCAGCGCGCCAACCGTCTGCGCGGCGGTCACCGTGACCGGTCCATCCGGCAGACCACTGACATCCACGGCTGGGATGGTCCAGAGGTTCCCGGCGCATGGCGCCGATGACGACACCGAGCCGATCTGTACAGCCACCGCCGCACTGTTGACCGAGCAGCTGCCCGAGACCACATACGAGGCCTGGTTGGCTGCCGTGATGGCGGGAGCCGAGGTAACGGTTACCACCGGCACGGCGCCAGCCGTGTCCTTGAAGGTGACCAGGCTCCCCGATCCCAGCACACTGCCGACGGTCTGTGCCGCAGTCACGGTGACCGCCCCATCGGGCAGGACCGTGACATTGAGGTCTGCGGCGGACCAGGTGCTAGCCGCGCATGGGGCGCTTGCAGCCACCGAACCGACCTGCACCGCGACCGGCGTGCCGTCGGCCGAGCAGGTGCCCGAGACGGTATACGACGCCTGGTTGGCTGCGGTGATCGCAGGTGCCGCGCTGACGGTCACCACCGGGGCGGTGCCTGCCGTTTCCTTGGTCGTCACCAAGCTGCCCGATCCCGTTTGGCCATTGGCAGTCTGCGAGGCCATGACGGTGACGGCTCCCTCGGGCAACGCAGTGACATCCGCTGCCGCTGAGGACCAGATGCCGGCATTGCACTGTGCCGATGCCGATACCGAGCCGACCAGGACTGCCACGCTGCTGCCATCCACCGAACAGGTGCCCGAGACGCTATAGGCGGCCTGGTTCGCCAATGTGATCGCAGGTGCCGACGTCACGCGCACCACGGGTACGTTGCCGGCCGCGTCCTTGGTGGTCACCAGGCTGCCCGTGCCGGTTTGGGCGCCCAGCGTCTGCGAGGCCTTCACCGTGACCGGGCCATCGGGCAAGGCACTGACATCCACAGCCAGGCTCGTCCACAGGCCGGCGTTGCACTGCGCCGAGGCGGGAACCGTGCCGATCTCGACAGCCACCGCCTCGCCGGTGGCCGAGCAGGTACCCGAGACGGTGTAGGCCGACTGGTTCGCTGCAGTGATCGCCGGTGCCGACGTCACGCTCACGGCGGGCGCAACACCGGCCGTGTCCTTGCTGATCACCAAACTGACCGTTCCCGTCTGGCCACCGGCAGTTTGCGACGCCTCTACCGTGATCTGACCATCGGCCAGGCCACCGGCATCGACGGGACCGGCGGCCCACAGGCCATCATTGCACTGCGCCGTGGCAGCTACCGAGCCGACCAGCACAGCCACTGCCTGGCCATTGACCGAGCAGGTACCAGAGACGGTGTAGGCCGCCACGTTGACGGCGGTGATCGCCGGTGCCGATGTAATGACCACGACCGGAACCACCACTGCGGTGGCCTTGCTGGTCTCGACGCTGCCCGACCCGGTCAGGCCACCCAGCGTTTGGGTAGCCGTCACGATGACGGCTCCATCCGCCAATCCGCTGACATCCAGGCCGGCAGCAGACCAGCTTCCACCGTCACACATCGCAGTGGCAGGCACATTGCCCACCTGGACGGCCACATTCGTGCCATTGGCCGAACAGCTGCCCGCCACGGTATAGGACGCCTGGTTGGCCAGCGTGATGATGGGGGCCGAGGTAATGGTCACCACGGGAGCCGCGCCGCCCGTGCTCTTGCCAATCACCACGCTCGCCGCCCCCGTACCACCGCCCACCGTCTGCGACGCGGTCACGGTGACCAAGCCATCGGGCAAGCCACTGACATCCAGACTGGCGGTGGTCCAACCGTTGCTGCCGCACGTTGCCGTGGCTGACAGGGCGCCCACCTGGACCACCACGGCCGTACCGTTGACCGAGCAGGTGCCCGAGACGGTATAGGCCGACTGGTTGGCCGCGGTGATCTCGGGAGCCGCGCTGATGCTCACCACGGGTGCGGTCCCTCCGGATTCCTTGTTGATCACCAGGCTGGCGGATCCCGTTTGGCCGGCGACCGTTTGTGAGACCAGCACGGTCACCGATCCAGTGGGCAAGCCACTGACATCCAGCGCGGCGGTCGTCCAGGCGCCGTTGCTGCATGGTGCCGTCGCAGCGACCTGGCCCACCAGAACCGACACATCGGCGCCATTGGCAGAACAGCTGCCCGATACGACATAGGCCGACTGGTTGGCAGCGGTGATGGCGGGTGCCGAGCCAATCGCCACCGCAGGTGCAGCACCGGCCAAATCCTTGCTGGTGACCAAACTGCCTGATCCCGTCAGGCCGCCCGCTGTCTGCGAGGCCGTCACGGTCACCGACCCATCGGGCAGGCTACTGACATCCAGCGCAGCGGTAGACCAGGCGCTGCTGGTGCAAGGCGCCGATGCCGATACCGCGCCGACCAGCACGGCCACGTTGGTTCCATTCACCGAGCAGGTGCCTGCTGCGACATAGGCAGACTGGTTGGCAGCCGTGATGGCGGGTGCCGAGGTCACGGTCACCACGGGAGCGATGCCGGCCGTATCCTTGGCCGTCACCAGGCTGCCCGATCCCGTTTGGCCGTTCACGGTCTGCGAAGCCGTCACCAGGACCGCTTCATCCGGCAAGCCGCTGACATCCATCGCTGCGGTGGACCAGATCCCACTATTGCACACCGGCAACGGCACGGCTGCCACCTCACCGACATGCACCGTCACCAGCGCGCCGTATGCCGAGCAGGTGCCGGAGACGGTGTAGGCAGTCTGGTTCGCGGCGGTGATCGCGGGGGCCGCGGTAATGGTGACCACGGGGGCAATGCCCACCGAGTCCTTGCCAATCACCAGGCTGCCCGAGCCGGTCAGCCCACCCAAGGTCTGCGAAGCAACCACCGAGACGGATCCATTGGGCAAGCCACTGACATTGAGGCCTGCGGTGACCCAGAGGCCGCTGTTGCACTGCGCCGAGGCGGATAGGGACCCGATGCCAACGTCAACGCCCGTGCCATTGGCCGTGCAGGTGCCCGAGACGGTATAGGACAACTCATTCGCAGCCGTGATTGCAGGGGCCGAAGTGATGGTCACCACGGGGGCGATCCCCGCCGCGCTCTTGCTGGTCACCGCACTGCCCGATCCCGTCTGGGTACCGGCGGTCTGGGAGGCCATGATCGTGACAGGTCCATCGGGCAAGCTGCTGACATCCAGGCCTTCAGTGGCCCAGGCACCGCCGCTGCACAGGGGCAATGCGGCGATGGAACCCACCAGAACGTTCACCGTGCTGCCGTTGACCGAGCAGGTGCCCGAAACGATATAGGACGCCTGGTTGGCGATCGTGATGGGTGGAGCCGAGGTAACCGCAACGGTAGGTGCGACGCCGGCCGTGTCCTTGCTGATCACCAGCGTGCCCGATCCGGTCAGGCCATTGTCGGTCTGCGACGCCGTCACCGTGACCGCGCCATCCGGCAGGGTCCCCACATCCACCGCCGAGGTGGTCCAAAGCCCAGCATTGCACACCGCCGATGCAGGGATGGAGCCAATCAGTACCGCCACATTCGAGCCGGGGGGCGAACCCGTGACCGAGCAGGTGCCCGAGACGGTATAGGCGGATTGGTTGGTTGCCGTGATGGCAGGCGCCGAGCTGATGGACACCACGGGGGCAATACCCGCCGTGTCCTTGGCGGTCACGAGGCTGCCTGATCCGGTTTGGCCATCGGCGGTCTGCGAGGCCGTGACCAACACCGGTCCATCCGCCAAGCCGCTGACATCGATGCCCGAACTGGACCAGATGCTGCCGGTGCAGGCTGCCGAGGCCGCCACGGAACCGATCAGGACTGCGACAGGCGTGCCATTGGCCGAGCAGGTGCCCGAGACGGTATAGGACGCCTCATTCAGTGCGGTGATGGCGGGTGCCGAAACAATGGTCACCACGGGAGCCTCCACCACGGTGTTCTTGGTGGTCAAGAGGCTGCCCGACCCTGTCTGGTTGCCTACCGTCTGTGAGGCTGTCACCGTGACCGATCCATCCAGCAAGCTGCTGACATCGACGCCTGCCGACGACCAGAGGCCTCCATTGCAGGTCGCCGTGGCAGCGAGGGAGCCGATCAGAACGGCGACGCCGATGCTGTTGGCCGAACAGCTGCCCGAGACGGCGTAGGACGCCTGATTCGCCGGGGTGATCGAGGGAGCCGAGGTCACCGCCACCACAGGGACGGTGCCCGTCACGTCCTTGCTCGTCACCAGGGTCGCGGATCCGGTTTGCGCGCCCACGGTCTGCGAAGCCATGACCGTGACCGCACCATTGGGCAAGGCACTGACATCCAGGCCTGCAGTGGCCCAGCTGCCGTTGGTGCACAGCGCAGAGGCAGAGACAGCGCCCACCAGCACCGCCACGTTGTTGCCATTGACCGAGCAGGTCCCCGAGACCGTATAGCCAGTCTGGTTGGCCTGCGTGATGGCCGGTGCCAAGCCGATGGTCACCACCGGGATGACGCCGGCCGAATCCTTGGTCGTTCCCAGACTGCCGGAACCCGTCAGCAGGTTGGCCGTTTGGGAGGCCGTGACCGTGACTGGCCCATTGGGCAACCCACTGACATCCAGGCCTGCGGCAGCCCAGATATTGCCGGTACAGGGCACGGTGGCAGTGACGGTGTCGATCAGGACCGTGACGTTGCTGTCGTTCACCGAGCAGCTGCCCGATACGGTGTAGGAGGCCTGGTTCGCCGCGGTGATGGCCGGTGCCGACGTAACGACCACCACGGGCAGCACACCGGTGACGTCCTTGCTGGTGGCGAAACTGCCCGAGCCGAGCAAACCACTGACCGTTTGCGAGGCCGTGACGGTGACCGGTCCATTCGGCACGGCTGTGACATTGAGGCCGGTGGCCGACCAAAGGCCGCCGTTGCACGTTGCCGATGCGGGCACTGCGCCCACCAGGATGGCGACCGCCGCACCGTTGGCCGAGCAGGTGCCCGAGACGCCATACGACGCCTGGTTGGCCAAGGTGATAGGTGGCGCAGAGACGACCGTCACGACGGGCGGCTGCACCACCGGGGCCGTGTTCTTGGTGGTGGACTGGCTGGCCGCGCTGCCCGGCCCTGCGGGGGACTGGGATGCCGTCAGCGTTACGGGGCCATCGGCCAGCCCGGTGGTGTTCACCGAACCGGAATAGCTGCCCGTGGCCGAGCAAGGCAGCGACTGATTGGCACCTGTGGGCGTGGACGTGATGGCCACATTGCCACTGCCAGCGCTGCAGCTTCCGCTGACGGCGACCGAGGACTGGTTACTGGTGGTGATCAGCGGCAACGGAGCCAAGGTGACGGTCGGCGCGCAATCGGCCATCGTGGCCGTGGAGTTGCCGACCACGACGGATGCGCCAAGCAAATGCGCGCCCAGCGCGGTGGCGACCAGCTCGACGCGCAGCGCATTGACGCTCAGCGTCCGCCCCTGGTTGCTGAGTGTTTGCTCATTGGTGTGGAGAACCACGCCCACCATGGTCCCGAAGTTGGGTACGCCAATCGTCAGATTTTTGGAGGTGTTGACCCCCACACCGACGTCCACCAGCGATCCCGTGGCGCCCAGGATCTGCGCACTCCCCTCTGGTTTGAGGACGCCGTTTTCGCAGGACATCTTCGCTTGCGAGCTGAGGGTATCGGCCCCGAGCGCCAGCCCGGCGAGCTTGAGGGCCAGGCCATTGACGGACGCCGAGGACACGACACTGTTTTGCGCCAGCTTGCTCTGCGTGGCAGCGTTGAGAACACCCGTGCGCACGGTCAGCAAATTGCCCAGGCCTGCAGCAACCGATGCACTGAGGACCGAGGTGGGCGCATTGAAATCCGGTGGCGCGGTTCGCGGCCCCGTGTCGGCAATCGGAACGCCGAGCCCCACGCCGGCCGCATCGGCGGTCACCTGCAGGCCATAGGCCCGGCCAGCTCCTGTAGAGGCCGCCAAAGCGTTAAAACTGCAGACGAGGGCCAGGCTCGCGAGCCCCCCATACAACAGACGGCGAAGTGTCCTCTGCGCACCAATCGGGTTCATAGCGTCTCCTAGTACACCGCGCCAAGACGCCGGAACAGGCTGAGTTCCACTCAGGCCTTATCCACCGAGGGTCGAGGACAGGTGCCGCTGATTGCTGATACAAACACAACTATTCACAAGGACAACCGTACTTTGAATCTTTGGTAAACAGTAAATTAATTTATTGAAAGAACATATAACCGCGACTAGTTCCGGTCTATAAGCAAATCCAACTCTGCTTGACTGTCCCACCGGCTGAGAAAATTGCCAAAATCCCTGGGCAAACCTCTTGCGATGCAATGCGCTTTTAGGTTGTTTTCATACTCCTTCAGAGGAGAAATGTGGGATAAACGCTGGATTTTGTAAGACATGCCACAGCGCATTTTTGAAACAAAAAAACCCGCCTATACAGGCGGGTTCGGCATAAATCAGTCAAAAAACCAAATACAGAAATAAATATAGTCCGACAATATCGACGGTATCATCCTGCATAAATTCCAGGTTTTGACCTACAGGAGCAGTTACATTCAGATATATTCCTACTGACCGCCGCGCACCATCGACAGGATCTTGGCGGTGG
Source organism: Comamonas sp. SY3 (assembly GCF_041730275.1). Taxonomy (NCBI): domain Bacteria; kingdom Pseudomonadati; phylum Pseudomonadota; class Betaproteobacteria; order Burkholderiales; family Comamonadaceae; genus Comamonas; species Comamonas sp. SY3. The sequence goes on from NZ_JBGTYN010000014.1 coordinate 108,297, forward strand.
TCAAGCCGCTGGCGGTCTGCTGCATCTGCGCCTGGTAACGCGTTTGGAGCTGGCGCCCATCCTGCATCACATGCGCGTAGGCGTTCTTCAGCATTTCGGTCGACAGCTGGCGCCCGCCGGCGTAGTACTGGTTGGCGACATGGCCGAGCGCATAAGTAGACGCAAAGCTCATGCCGCTGCTGACCGCCTGCTTGCCCAGGCCACCGAGCAGGCCCTTGCCCGCCTTGCCCAGCAAACCGCCGAGCAGCTTGCGCCCGGCCTGCTCCAGGTACTGCGATGTCAGGCCGACGCCCAGGGCACCGAGCAGGTCCTTGATGTGTCCCTTGTCCAGCTCGTAGCCATAGTTCTGCCCAATCTGGTAGACCAGGCGCATCTGCAGCGGAATGATCGCCAAGGTCGAGAGGTTCTCGGGCAACAGTTCGATCGCGCCATTGAGAATCGAGGCCTTGAGGATCTTCTGGTCCATGGCCTCCACCGGCAACGCAGAGGGCCGGCGCTCGGCCTGTGCCGGCAGCAGCGGGTCCGCCGCTGCCGGATGGGGAGCGGGCTCGGTCAGCGCCAGCGGGGCTTCAGGCAAGGCAGCATTTAACGGCGCATCGACCAGGCTACCGGCCAGCGCTGCTTCGCGGGGTGTGCTCAGCGCAGCAGCAGCCACCATCCCCGTGGCTGCCGCTACCGCAGGCGTTGGCGCAGCGGCCGGCGCGGTGGATGGTGCCGGCTGCGCCGTGCCAAAGGCCTCACGCAGCTGCGCCAAAAAGGCCGCTTCCTTGGGGCTGGTGCTGCCATCGGCCTCGCAGACGCACAGCGCCATCTCATAGGCAAGCTGGCGCGACTCCACCGTCTGCAGCTGCGCCAGCACATCGCCCAGCTGCACGCGGCGCAGCAGCACATCCTGGTAGAGGTGGGGCAGGTTGATCTGCTGGTCGGCCGCCAGGCCCTCGGCCACCTGGCGGATCTGCTCGCGCTCACGCTCGTGCTTTTCGCCGTCGGCGAACGAGGCCAGCAGGCACAAGGTCAAGGTGGCACGCATTTCTTCAGTCGTCATGGATCAGGGCTCCGCATTCAAAGTGCACAAAAGAACGCAATTTGAGCCCAGGGCGTGGCCCAGGTTCCGCACCCAGGCCTGCCAGCGGCCACTCTGCGCTACCGTCCTACGCGATCGCCTGCACCGCCGCTCACCTGCGCAATGCCGGCCTGGGCCAGTTCGTCGCGCAGCACCTGCAGCGCCTGCGCCTGGTGTGCGGCATCCATCTGCGCATCATGGTTGGCCACGCTGATGGCGGCGATATGCGCGCTGTGGTCGGTCTGGAACTCGATCGCCAGCCCCACGCCAGTGGCACCCGAGGTCAGCAGGTTGACGCTGAGCGAATGGCCGCGTTTGCGTGTCTGGCGCACCATGTCCATCAGCCGCTCATGGCTGATGCCGGCGGCCTCGTAGTCGAGCCGGCGGCGCTGGAAGATCTGCTCCAGCTCGGCATCGCGCAGGCTGGCGGCCAGCGCCAGGCTGGCCGTTCCCTGGCCCAGCAGGCGGATCTGGCCGGTCATCAGGCTGTGCGCAGGCAGCACCGTGCTGCCCGGCTGCACATGCAGGCAATGGGCAAAGTCGCCGACGCGGATGATCAGAAACACCGTATCGCCGGTGCGTCTGGCCACGCTCACCATCACCGGGTGGCAGACCCCGAAGATCGGCGGCTTGGCCATCGCGGCCAGCCCCGTCAGCATCGCTTCCACCCCCAGGCGGTAGCGGCCCGTCTCCGCATCCTTGGCCGCGTAGCCGGACTGCACCAGCACCATCAGCAGCCGCCGCGCGGTCGACCGGTCCAGCCCCGACAGCGCCGTCAGATCGGCAATCGACAGGCCTTGCACATGGTGGCGCGTCAACAAGCGCAGCACCTTGACCAGGCGCGCAGGGCTCTGCGCCCCGGGAAAACCTGAGTTCATATCGTGAACATCCGTGCTGCCAGCTTTTGCCATCCCAGCGCTTCCCGTTTCATAGTTGGTCGTCACCCCGCAAGGCCCGCACAAGCTAATGCAGATGGCTGCCGGCGCCTGTCTCCCCCGTTATCTGGAAAACCCTATGCACGCCTACCGCCCTGTACATGCCCCGCACCCCGCCCCTGTTGTCGGCAGCGCTGGCTCGCCCCGCTGGACCCAGCGCCCCGCGCAATCGAACTGGGGCGATTTTGGCCCCGACGACCAGCTCGGCCGCCTGAACTACCTGACGGCGGACAAGGTGAAGGAAGCGGCGCGGGAGATACAGACCGGCGAGCGCTTCTGCCTGAGCCTGCCGTTGGACAAGCCCGGCGGCAATGCGCTCAACCCGCGCCGCCACCCGCCGATCATCAAGCCCTCGCGCCGGCCGCTGGGCCCGGGCCTGAACTTTGCGCTGTCGCGCGCGAACCCGCTCTACACCGACGTGGTCAGCGACGACTATGCCGAGATCTACCTGCAGTACTCAACGCAATGGGATGCGCTGTCGCATGTGGGCAGCCATTTCGACATCAATGGCGATGGCGTGGACGAGCTGGTCTACTACAACGGCTTCCAGGCCGGCATCGACATCCTCGCACCCGACGACCTGCCGGACATGGGCGGCCAGTCCCGCGCCAAGGCGCTGGGCGTGGAGCGCCTGGCCGAGCAGGCGATCCAGGGCCGGGGCGTGCTGGTCAACCTGCGCCGCCACTTTGGCGACGGCCACACCCTGGTGTCGGGCAAGATGCTCAAGGAGGTGCTGCAGGCCGACGGCATCGAGGTGACCCAGGGCGACATCGTGGCGCTCTACACCGGCTTCAGCGAACTGCTGCTCGCCTGTGATGGCCCCCCCAAGCCGGACATGCCCGAGACCGTTGGCGCGGTGCTCGATGGGCGCGACCCCGAGCTGCAGCAGTGGATCATCGACAGCCACATCACCACATTGGTGGCCGACAACTACGGCATCGAATCGGTGCCCGGCCGGCCGGTGGATGGCAGCTGCGCCTTTCTGCCGCTGCACGAGCTGTGCCTGTTCAAGCTCGGCATGCCGTTTGGCGAACTCTGGTACCTGCACCCACTGGCGCAGTGGCTGCAGGCCCATGGCCGCTACCGCTTCATGCTCACCGCACCGGCACTGCGCCTGCCCGGTGCCGTGGGCTCACCCGTGACTCCGGTCGCCACCGTCTGAAGGCCGCCTATGACATCCCAACCCATGGCCAGCGCGCCCAGCAGCGCGCGGGCCAACGATGTGCGCAGCCTGTTGGCACTGGGCGCGGGCGACGCGCCCGCGCTGCAGTTTGGCGCCCTGACCCACAGCTATGCGCAGCTGCGCAGCCAGGTGCAGCAATGTGCCCAGGGCCTGCGCCAGCAAGGCCTCGCGGCCGGCGATGTGCTGGGCCTGTGGCTGCCCAATACCCCCCACTGGCTGCTGCTGCACCTGGCCTGCGCCGAGCTGGGCATCACCACCTTGAGCCTCAACCTCAAGCTCGGCGTCAAGGAAATCAGCAGCTTTATCGACCGCTCGGGTTGCAAGGCACTGGCCTTTGACCGCGCCACCGCCAATGCGCTGGCGGTCATGAATGGCGCTGCCGCCAGCTCGGGCAGCCTGCTGCCGGGCAACAGCCTGGCGCAAATCCTGGCGCAGCAAGGCGGTAGCCTGCAGTGCCTGATCGATGCCAGCCTGGGCCCTGCCGATATACCAGCGGTCCCGCTGGCGGGGGCTGGCACGGCGCTGCAGATCCAGCCCTGGCAGGCGCTGATGGCAGCGCGCGCCGCACCCGGGCACCCCACAGCGTGGCAAGGCGATCGGACCTGCATCATCCTGTCCTCGTCGGGCACCACCAGCCAGCCCAAGCTCATCGTGCACCGCCAGTCCAGCGTGGCCCAGCATGCGCAGGATGTGGCGCCCGGCTTTGGCATCGACACCAGCTGCCGCAGCCTGCTGGCCTTGCCACTGTGCGGCGCCTTTGGCTACACCGCCGCAATGGCCACCCTGGCCGCAGGCGCCTGCCTGGTGCTGCATGAGGTGTTTGATACCGCACGCGCTGCGGCCTGCCTGCACAGCGAGCCCATCACCCACATGTTTGGCACCAATGACATGGTCGACAAGCTCATTGCCGATCTGCCCGCAGGCTGGCAGCCGCAGGCGCTGCGCTTTTTTGGCCATGCCAACTTTGTGCCCGGGCTCGATGCGCTGCCAGCCCTTGCGCAGCAGTTCGGCATCCCGATGGTCGGCTGCTTTGGCATGAGCGAGACCTTTGCGCTGTTTGCCCACCAGGACCCGGCCGCGCCCCTGCCCCGGCGCGCGCAATCGGGCGGCTTTCCGGTCTGCCCGCAGGCGCGGGTGCGCGTGCGCAACCTGGAGACCGGCGCCCTCGCCGGCGCACAGGAGCCTGGCGAGCTGGAGTTCTACAGCCCCACGTTGATGCAACAGTACCTGCACGATGCACAGGCCACGCAGCAGGCCTTCACCGATGACGGCTATATGCGCTCCGGCGATCTGGGCTACCTCAATGGCGACGGCGGCTTTACCCATATCTCGCGCCTGGGCGATGTGCTGCGCATCGGCGGCTTTCTGGTCAACCCCGCCGAGATCGAGGAGTCGGTGATAGCGCTCAGCGGCGCCAGCGCCTGCCAGGTGGTGGCCGTGAATGCCTCGGGCAGCTCGCGCCCGGTGGCCTTTGTGCTGGAGCCCAGCGGCAGCGCCAGCAGCCGTTGGGACGAAGAGGCGCTCAAGGCCCAGCTGCAGCAGCAGATTGCCCGCTACAAGGTACCCATCCGCATCTTCCGGGTCGACACCTTTCCCTACACGATGGGGCCCAACGGCAAGAAGGTCAAACGCAATGAGCTGCGCGACCTGGCCCAGCGCCTGCTCGCCCAGGAGGCCACCGCATGAAGCAGCCATGGACCCTGGCCGACACGCCCTTTTTTGACGCGCAGCATGAAGAGGTCATCGCCCGGCTCAACCGCTGGATGAGCGACAACCGCGCGCGCCTGGCCGATGAAACGCCGCAGGACCTGCAGGCCGAATGCCGCCACTGGCTGCAAAGCCTCGCCCAGCATGGCCTGCTGGAATACGCCGCGCCGGCGATGGCCGACGGCATGCCAGCGGCGGTGGACCTGCGCGCCATCTGCCTGGTGCGCGAATGCCTGGGCTACTACGCGCCGCTGGCCGATTTTGTCTTCAGCATGCAGGGCATCGGCAGCGCCGCGCTCTGGCAGAAAGGGGATGCACGGCTGGTTCAGCCCTATGTGCAGGCCTGCAGCCAGGGCGAAAAAGTCGCAGCCTTTGCGCTGACCGAGCCCGATGGCGGATCGGACGTGGCGGCCACCAAGACCCGTGCCGTGCTGCAAGGTGACCACTATCTGCTCGATGGCGCCAAGTCCTATATCTCCAACGGCGGCATCGCGGACTTCTACGTCGTCATTGCGCGCACCGAAGAGGCCAAGGGTGCCAGCGGACTGTCGGCCCTGCTCGTCGATGCCGACACCCCGGGCCTGCGCATCCACCGCACCATCGACATCATCGCGCCCCATCCGCTCGCGGAGATCCATTTCGCGCAGTGCCGGGTGCCCGCCAACCGCCTGCTGGGCCAGCCCGGCGAAGGCTTCAAGGTGGCGATGGGCGTACTCGATATCTTCCGCAGCTCGGTCGGCGCCGCCGCGCTGGGCATGGGCCAGCGTGCGCTCGATGAAACCCTGGCACGGGTCAGCCAGCGCCAGCTCTATGGCCAGGCGATGGCCGAGATGCAGACCGTGCAGCACAAGCTGGCCGACATGGCCACGCAGTTGGAGGCCGCGCGCCTGCTGGTGCACAAGGCCGCCTGGTGCCGCGATGTGCGCCAGCGCCGCATCAGCACCGAGGCGGCGATGGCCAAGATGCAGGGCACCGAGGCGGCGTTCCAGGTGGTCGATGCGGCCGTGCAGCTCTGGGGCGGTATGGGCATCACCTGCGGCAGCGTGGTCGAGCGCCTCTACCGCGAAGTCCGCCCGATGCGCATCTACGAAGGCGCCACCGAAGTGCAAAAGACCATCATCGGTCGGCAGATATTGAAAGGCATGGCATGACAGACAGCTCCCGCAAACCCCGCGTTCTGGTCACCGGCGCCAGCCGGGGCATTGGCCGCGCCACGATGCGCTACCTGGCCGACAAGGGCTACCAGACCATTGGACTAGCCCGCAGCATCCCTGCCGACGCCCGCTCCGATGAGCAGTTCATCGCCTGCGATCTGATGGACCTGGATGGCACGCGCCAGCAGGTCGAGCAGCTGGCCGCGCAGGCCCCCTTCTACGGCCTGGTCAACAACGCCGCGCTGGCCCACACCACCGACCTGGCACACACCAGCGTGGCCGACATGAACGAGGCGATGGCGCTGAACGTGAACGCCTGCCTGGTGTGCATGCAGGCGCTGCTGCCAGGCATGCGCCAGGCGCGTGCTGGCCGGGTCGTCAATATCTCGTCGCGCGCCGCGCTGGGCAAGCCCAACCGCACCGCCTACAGCGCCACCAAGGCCGCCGTCATCGGCATGAGCCGCACCTGGGCGCTGGAGCTGGCCACGGACCAGATAACGGTCAATGTGATTGCCCCGGGGCCCGTGGCCACCGAACTGTTCAAGACCGCCAGCCCGCCCGGCGCGCCGCAGACCGAGGCGCTGCTCGCTGCCGTGCCGCTGCAGCGGGTGTCCGAGCCGGTGGAGATCGCCCATGCGATCGACTTTCTGCTGCATCCGCTGGCCGGCTACATCACCGGCCAGACCTTGCATATCGATGGAGGACTGACGATCAGCGCCACCCGGATATAGCGATCTCAGAGGGGCCTCTGGACACGGCAACACCACAAAAAGGAACGGAGACAATGCCATGAACGACCAACTTCCCCCAGCCCAATCACCTGCCAACCAGGACCGACGACGGTGGTTGCTGCGCAACGCAGCCTGGGGTGCAGCCAGCCTGCTGGCCAGCCACCCGGCCTGGGCGCAGAGCCCCTACCCGTCGCGCCCGGTGCGGCTGGTCGTGCCGTTTGCGGCAGGGGGCGCCACCGATGTGCTGGGCCGCTTGCTGGCCAAGGCGCTGGAGCCGGGCCTGGGCCAGCCGGTGGTCGTCGACAACAAGGTCGGCGCGGCCGGCGCCATCGGTGCCACCCAGGTGGCCCATGCCGAGCCCGATGGCTACAACGTGCTGATGGGCGGCGTGGGCACCAATATCGTGCTCGAGCACACGATGCCCGACCTGGGCTACCGGCCCCAGCGCGACTTTGCCGCCGTCGCCTCGATCTGCAATGTGGACTATGTGCTGGTGGTGGCGCAGGACAGCCCCTACCAGACCTTGGGCGAGCTGCTGGCCGATGCGAAGAAGACACCGGACAAGCTGCGCTACATGTCCACCGGGCCGCTGGGCCCGCTGCATGTGGCCATGGAGTACCTGGGCAAGCTCAGCGGCGCGCAGATGATCCATGCGCCCTACAAGGGCGAGGCTCCCGCGCTGCCGGACCTGCTGCAGCAGCGGGTGGACATGGGCATGATGACGGCGCTCTTCATTCGGCCGCAGGTGCAGTCGGGCAAGCTGCGCGTGCTGGCCACGTTGAGCGCGCAGCGCATGGCCTCCTGGCCCGAGATCGCCACCGTGGCCGAGCTGGGCTACCCCGGTTTTGCCGCGCCGATCTGGAACGGCTTTTTTGTGCCACGCAAGACCGGCGCCGAGGTGGTGGACCGCCTGGGCAAGGTCACCGTGGCCCAGCTGCAGGCGCCCGAGCTGAAGAACCTGCTCGAAAAACAAGGGGTCTCCGTCACCGCCCAGGGCCCGGACGCCTACGAGAAATTCCTGCAGGCCGAACGCCTGCGCTGGCAACAGATGATCCGCGAATCCCAGGTACTGACAAAAAGCTGAACAGGAGACAAGACATGGCTATCTCTCACATCCGCGCGCTGCGCGCCCCCCTCCTACCGCTGGGCCTGGCCGCAGCACTGCTGTGTCTGCCGCTGGGCGCCATGGCGCAATCGGGCCCGCCGGTGCGCATCGGCCTGATCGTCGACCAGTCGGGCGTCTACTCGGCCATCACCGGCAAGGGCAGCATCACCGCTGCCCAGATGGCGCTGGACGAGGCCGGAGGACAGGTGCTGGGCCGCAAGGTCGAGCTGCTGACCTTTGACCACCAGAGCAAGGCCGACTCGGCAGCGGCCAAGGCGCGCGAATGGTACGACAACGGCGTGGACGCGATCCAGGACGTGGGCGGCTCGGCCGCCGCGCTGGCGGTGCTGAACATCGCCAAGGAAAAAGGCAAGGTGCTGGTGATGAGCGGCCCGGCCAGCGACCGCATCACTGGCGACATGTGCGGCCCGACCGTGGCCCACTGGGCCTACAACTCCTATTCGCTGGCCAATGCCGTGGGCAAGGCTGCAGCCGAGAAGTTCGGCAAGCAGTGGTATTTTCTGACCGCCGACTACTCCGGCGGCTATGACATCGTCAAGGCCACCACCCAGGCGATCAGCACGGTCGGCGGCAAGGTGATCGGCGAGACACGGCACCCGCTCAATGGCTCGGATTTCTCGTCCGCCGTGGTGCAGGCCCAGGCCAGCAAGGCCGATGTGATCGGCCTGGCCAACTTTGGCAATGACCTGGTCAACTCGATCAAGGCTGCGCGCGAATTCGGCATCACCCCCGAGAGCAGGCAAAAGCTCGCGTCGCTGCTGATGTACATCAACGATGTGCATTCGGTAGGCCTGCGCACCGCGCAGGGCATGCTGCTGTCCGAGGCCTTTTACTGGGACATGAATGACGAGACGCGCGCATTCTCGAAGAAGTACTTTGCCAAGGTCAATGCGATGCCCAATATGAGCCAGATGGGCGCCTACTCCTCCGTCAAGCACTACCTGAAGGCGGTGGAGGCCGCGGGCAGCACCGATGCCAAGGCGGTGATGGCCAAGATGCGCGAGATGCCGATCAACGATGTGTTCACCAGGAACGGGCGCCTGCGCGAAGACGGCATGATGGTGCACGACATGTACCTGTTCCAGGTCAAGTCACCGCAGGAGTCCAAGGCGCCTTGGGACTACTACAAGGTCATCAGCACGGTGCCGGCCGACAAGGCCTTCCTGCCGCTGTCCGAGTCGGCCTGCCCGCTGGTCAAGAAGTAGGCCGCCGCACCATGGCCCACCGCGAAACCCAGAACCAGCTTTTCAGCCCGCTGCAGCTGCGCGATGTCGTGCTCAAGAACCGCATCGTGGCCGCCCCGATGTGGCAGTACCAGGGCCGCCATGGCCGGGTGCAGGATTGGCATCTGATGCACCTGGGCCGCCTGGCCGCAGGCGGTAGCGGCCTGGTGCTCCAGGAAGGCACCGGCGTGGAGCGGCGTGGCGCCGGCACCTTGGGCGATATCGGCCTGTGGCAGGACGACATGGTCGCGCCCTTGCAGCGCATCGTGCAGCTGATGCGCGACTGCGGCACCACGCCCGGCATCCAGCTGATGCATGCCGGCCGCAAGGCCCGGCAGCTGACACCGGCCCAGGGCCGTGGCCCCCTGCCCTGCCAGCCCGATATCGCCGACTGGGATGCCTGGACGCCGATGGGCCCCAGTGCGATCCCGGCGGGCAAGGGACTGGAGACGCCGCTGCCCATGTCGCTGCAGCACATCCAGCAGGTGGTGGAGGCCTTTGCCGCGGCCGCCGGCCGCGCCGCGCGCGCGGGCTACCAGGTGCTGGAGCTGCATGCCGGCCATGGCTATCTGCTGCACAGCTTTTTGTCACCGCTGGCCAACCAGCGCGGCGATGCCTGGGGTGGCAGCTTTGACAACCGCTGCCGGCTGCTGCTCAGCGTCGTCGAAGCGGTGCGCGCCGTGTGGCCAGCGGGCCTGCCGCTGCTGGTGCGGCTGTCCTGCACCGACGGGGCGCCGGACGGCTGGACCTTGGAAGACAGCATCGCGCTGGTCAAGCGCCTGCTGCCGCTGGGGGTGGATGCGATCGACTGCTCGTCGGGCGGCATTGCCGGCTCGCCATTGCGCGGCGGCGCGCTGGCCACCTATGGCTACCAGGTGGAACTGGCGTCGGCCATCAAGGCCGCCACCGGCGCCCGCACGATGGCTGTGGGCCTGATCGTGCATGCGCAACAGGCCGAGGCCATCTTGCGCAGCGGCGACGCGGACCTGGTGGCACTGGCGCGCGAGCTGATCTACAACCCCAATTGGCCGATGGATGCGGCGCAAAAGCTGCAGGATGCGCAGGACTTCCAGATGCTGACCAGGAACGAAGCTTTCTGGCTGGAGCGGCGCAAGGCCACCACACCGGATCTGCAACCGTCCACCTTTGTGCGCTGAAGGCGTTGACGGCACCGGGCCGGGCAATGCCACAATGCGGCGATGCGCCTGTCCTCCATCGTCCTTTCCCTGGCAATGCTTGCACTGCTGGCCAGCGCCGGCTGCAAGCAAATCCCCTATTCGCCGTTGCCGGCACCGCCGACCGGCATCCGCTACGAGCCTGGCGCCAACAGCGCGGGCATCGCCCGCATGTCAGAGACTGAGCTGCTGCGCCAAAAGCGCCTGGCCCAGGGGGGCGACAAACGTGCGGCCTTCAACGTCTACCAGCATCTGCGCTCGGTAGAGAACGATGATGCCCAGGCGCGCGACTGGCTGATCCTGGCGGCCGACCTGGGCCATGCGCCGGCGCAGTACAACCTGGCCCAGATCGGCATTTATGAACAGGACAGCGCCAGCGCGCTGTACTGGGCAAAACGGGCCAGGGCCTCGGGCTACGCGCATGCGGCCGAGCTGGTGCAGTCGCTGGAGAACCCCGAATAGACGCTAAGCGATCAGCGGGCCGGTGGCAGGCGCGCCAGCTCGGCGGTCAACGCGCGCACATCGGCCAGCGCGCGGGTCTGGTCGGCCAGTGCAGCGCTGGCGGCCGCTCCTCCCAGGGCCTGAGAGAAGCCCTGCAGCACCTGCTGGGCCTTTTTCAGCTCGGTCTCCAGGATCAGGCGGCGCTCGTCCTGGCCGAAATCTGCGCGCTCAGGCAGGCGCGGGCTTGGCGACCGGGTGTGGGTTGGGGCAGGTGCGGATGCGACCGTGCGCAGCGTGCGGCGTGCGGGCGTTGCAACTGCGGCCTTGCAACCGGGTCCGGCGGCGGCGGCACCGCCAAGGATGTATTCAACGCCCTCATCCTTGCACACCGTCTGCGCACCGGCTGGCGAAGCGCCCAGCGCGGCAGACAGCAGCAGCACGGCCGCTGCCGTCAGTGCCCCGTCAACGTGCCGCATCGAATGGATTGGGAACATTCTCCACCCCCATCGGATTGGTCCAGATTGCAGGGCAGAAGGCATTGCGCAGGCCGACCACGTCCTGGAGGCCATCAAGCGCTGCATTGCCCACGTGCGCGGTTACCCACTGCGCCCCGTTGCGGATATTGCCGACCAGGTCGGGCACCAGGGTCGCATAGTCGCCCAGTCCGCTGTTGCCATCGGCCACATCCCACTTGAAGCTGGCATTGAGGTCCGAGGTATCGCGCGCCGGGCCAAAGGAATAGAAGGGATGCCAGTACAGGGACGACTGCATGCCGACCGAGGCCTCCTGCGTCAGCGGAAAGCGGTCGTTCGACAGAAAGAACGCATCGATGGCCGAGACACCGGTGGCATCGGCACCGGGCACGTCGTCGCCGGTTGTCAGCACCGAGCCGATGTGCCTGGAGACATAGCGGTAGCCCTGCATCGCCTTGATGATGATGGGCCCGGCAATCGGCACGCTGAGCTTGTAGCCGTAGTGCACCCGCAGGTGCAGGATATTGGTCTCGCCCAAGGTCTTGTTGGAGACCGCACCGCGCAGCCGCGCATCTTCCAGATTCGGGGTGTCGCCGTTGTAGGTGTCGGTCGCGCCGGTACGCGCATCGCGCTCATAGGGCAGCGGCTTGCGGTAGCGCAGGCTGTCGTTGGGGATGCGAACGATGCCCCGCGATTCGCCATAGTTCTCCACCATCGCCCAGTCCAGAAAAGTGTTCTGCGTCGGGTTGACATACTCGATGCAGCTGCCCTGGATCAAATCGGTGTTGGTGTTGACCCAGCCCTTGAGCAGGCCCGAGACACTGGCGTCCGACACATACAGCGGCATCATGCCGCGCACAAAACCCTGCCAGACGCTGCCCTTGGTCAGTGCGGACTTGACGTTGCCCAGGCTCACATCGGCCAGCATGCCCTTCTTGGCCAGCGGAATGCGCAGGTCATAGGGCAGCGGCAGCGCATTGTTGAGCGAGCCCACACGCGCAGCCTCGTTGGCGGCGTACTGCAAGGTCAGCCTGGCGCGGTAGATCAGCGCAAGCTGGACCAGCGACAGCGTGAACACCAGCACCACCGGCAGCGCGATCAAGGTCTCCGTCATCGACACGCCGCGCTGCCGGGCGCGGCTTGCAGGCTTGAGCGTCATGCGCATGTCAACCCCTTTCAACACAGTTGCAGCCGCTGGCCCGGTGCCAGCCCCAGGCGCGCAGCCTCGCCGCTGCGCAGCTCCAGCACACCTTGCGCGCCCCGGCACCAGGCCATGCGCCAGGGCGCCAGGCCGGTGCTGATGCGCAGCACCTGCTGCTGCGCATCGACAAACACCACATCGATCGCGTAGCGCATGAAGCAGGTATGCACGGCCGCGCAGCGCTCGAACACCAGCGCCTCGCCACTGCCGGGCGGCGGACGAAAGATCAGGCCAAAGGCGCGTTCGGAAAAGCGCTCGGCCACCTGTGCTTTGAGTGCTGGCATGCCGGGCACCTTCATTTCAAGGTCTGGTACATCTGCACCGCGAGTGGAAAAAAGATCACCATGAAGGTGACCGGAAAGATAAAGATCACCAGCGGACCGAGCATCTTCACGGGCGCTTCCATCGCCAGTTTCTCGGCGTGCTGGAAGCGCTCGGTACGGCGCTGCTCGGAGATGGCGACCAGGGTGTCGGTCACGCTGGCACCCAGCGATTCGGCCTGCGTCAGGTTGGAGACCAGGCCGCGCACATGCTTGTTGTCCATGCGCTCGGCCATCGCGTTGAAGGCCTCGGTACGGCTCATGCCCGTGCGCATTTCGCGCAGCAGGCGCTCGAGCTCTTCGTGCATGGCGCCGCTGGGTCCCTTCTGCACCGCCTGCGAGATCGCCGCTGTCAAGCCCAGACCGGCCTGGCAGCACAAGGTGATCAGATCGAGGTAGCCGGGCAAGGTGCGCAGCACTTCCTTGTCGCGGCGCTTCTTGCGGTCATTGACCCAGATGGCCGGCAGCATCCAGCCCAACAGCAGGCCTGCCAGGCAGGCCAGGCGCACCCACTGCCCATCGATCTTCAGTGCCATCGCCGCGCCGGTGAAGGCCAGCGCCACCGCCGTCATCGCGATCACGCGCACGGCGATGATCTCCTCGGCCTTGAGCACATACTCCAAACCGGCCAGCTGCAGCTTGCGCTTCCAGCGCAGCAGGCTGGAGGTGGGCGCGATCTCCGAGACATGGAACTGCAGCACGTTGACCGCCGGCCAGATGAGCCGGATGCCCCATGGAAGCGGGTCCATGTGCTCGCGCACCGACGGCCGGGCCTTGCGCACGATGGCCACGAAGTACAGCAGGATGATGGCCGCCATCACAGCGGACAGAAAGATGGCGGCGAGCAGAATGGCGTTTTTCATGGCTCAGATGTCGATGGCGACAATTTTCTTGATGGACATATAGCCCAGGGTGAGCATCACGATCATCACGGCCAGTACCCCCCAGCCGATGGGGGTGACAAACAGCAGGTGCATGGTCGGCTGCATCAGGTACAGAATGCCGCCCAGCACCACGGGGAACATGGTCATCACCAGGCCCTGGATGCGGCCTTGCGCCGTCAGCGCCTTGATGCGCCCTTCCAGCATGGCTTTCTTGCGCAGGGTCTCGGCCAGCAGCTGCAGCGGCTCGGACAGGTTGCCCCCCACTTCCTTAGCCACCCGCAAGGCCACCACCACGAGCATGAAGTCCGGAATCTGGATGCGCCGCGCCATGTTCTGCACCGCGTCGTCAAAAGACAGGCCAATGCGCTGCTCCTTGAGCACAATCGCAAACTCATCGCCCAGAGGGCCTTTCTGGTCACGCACCAGAATCTGCAGCGCCACCGACAGCGCACTGCCGGCGCGCAATGCGCTGGCAATGAAGAGCAAGGCATCGGGCAGCTCGGCCTCGATGCGTTCGCGCCGCTTCTTGCGCTGCCAGGCAAAGTAGCGCGCCGGCAGAAAGTACACGGCGCCGCAGACCACCACCACCAGCACCCAGTTGCGTGCCACCAGGTAGGTAAGGATGCCGGCCACCACCACCATGGCCACATGGCCGGTGGCCAGGGTCAGCGCCTTTTGCGCATGGAACTCCGAGATGCCCAGGATCCGGAGGCCGCGGCCGCGCAGGTAGACGTTGGACCGGTTGCGCCACTCGCCCAGGCGGCTGTAGACCAGCCAGCCCGAGAGCACCACAAAGCCGGCGGCGGCCAGCAGAAAGCCGAGGAACTGCCAGTTCTTCATACCGGCTCTCCCTGGAAGAACAACTCCTCCATGTTCACCGGTACTCCGTGCTCCACCAGCCTGGAGACAAAGTCCGGGATCACCCCGGTGGCCTCGAACCGGCCCTGGGTGCGGAACTCAGCATCCAGCCCGGTCTTGCGGAACACAAAGATGTCCTGCATCTGGATCACGCCATCGGTGCAGTGCAGCACCTCGGTGATCTGGGTCACCTTGCGGCTGCCGCAGGGAAAGCGGGTGAGCTGCACCATCAGGTGGATCGCCGATGCGATCTGCTCGCGGATGGCGGTGACGGGAATGTTCATGCCCGCCATCGTCACCAGCACTTCCATGCGGGCTGCGGCATCGCGCGGCGAGTTCGCATGCAAGGTGGTGAGCGAGCCGTCGTGGCCGGTGTTCATGGCCTGCAGCATGTCCAGCGCCTCGCCGCTGCGGCACTCGCCGACGACGATGCGGTCCGGGCGCATCCGCAGCGAGTTCTTGACCAGGTCCCGGATCGACACGGCGCCCTTGCCTTCGACGTTGGCCGGGCGTGCCTCCAGCGACACCAGGTTGGGCTGGTTCAGCGAGAGCTCGGCCGCATCCTCCACCGTCAAGATGCGTTCGTCGTTGGGGATGAAGTTGGACATCATGTTCAGCAACGTGGTCTTGCCGGTGCCGGTGCCGCCCGAGACCACGATGTTGAGCTTGTTCTCCACCGCCAGCTGCAGAAAGTCGACCATGGCCTGCGAGATCGACTGGTACTGCACCATGCCCTCGGCACCCATGCGCTTCTTCGGAAACTTGCGGATGGTGATGCTGGGGCCGCGAATCGCCAGCGGCGGAATGATGGCGTTCACGCGCGAGCCGTCTTTGAGGCGCGCATCGACCATCGGCGAACTCTCGTCGATCCGCCGGCCCAGCGGCGTCACGATGCGCTCGATCGCACCGTTGACCGCCAGGTCGCTGGTGAAGGACACATCGGTGCGCTCGAGGCGGCCGCGCCGCTCGATCCAGATCTCGTCAAAGCGGTTGACCATCACCTCGGTCACCGAGTCGTCCTGCAGCAGCACCTCCAGCGGGCCCAGGCCAATCGCCTCGTCCAGCAGCTGCTGGCTCAGCTCGGTGCGGTCAATGGTCTCGGGCAGGTTGGGCGTGTCGCGGATGATCTCGGCAATCAGCGCGCGCACGTTGGAGCGCAGCTCGTCGTCCTTCATCTTGATGGTGTCGATGCGGCGCGCTTCCAGCTGCTCGAGCAGCTGGCGGTGCAGCAGGCGGCGCCACTGCAGCAGCGGGTCTTCCTGGCGCGGCTGGCTGCGCGCGGGACGCGGGTGCTCCAGCGCAGGCGGTGCGCCCGGGTCCGGTGCCTGGGATTCTTCGCGGGGTCCCGCGAGCTTCTCATCGAGCAGCACGATGATGGAGTGCCCGCCGACGACCACCTCCTCCCCCCCTCGGCAGGGGCCATAGCGGGTCACGCGCTCGTTGTTGACCCAGGTGCCAAACAGGCTGCCCCGGTCTTCGATGAAGACCTCGCCGTCATGCAGCATCACCACCGCATGGTCGCGGGCCACGTTCCAGCCCGTCAGGTGCAGGGAGCGGTCTGCGGATTTGCCGATGGTGAAGGTCTCGGCGCCGAGTTCGAACTCCTGCGCCTTCTGGCGGGGCGAATGGACTAGTAACTTATGCACGGTCTTCTCCGGGATCAGCGGCCGCAGCCGTCAGTTGTGCGAATAGCTGTCGGGGTCCAGACCCCGCTCGGGCATCGGCGGCTCTGCCTTCCTGGAGTTGCGGTAGAGGTCTTCGGTCAGGTCGGTAAAGCCGTTGGAGATCTGCTCCTCCATCTGCTGGCTGCGCTCCAGGCGGGGGCGCGAATCGCGCGCGGTGACCACACGCGGGGTGATGAACACCACGGTCTCGATCTGGGTGTCGCTGTCGTTGTTGTTCTTGAAGGCCCAGCCCAGCACCGGCACATGGCGCAGGCCCGGCAGGCCATCGGTGGCGCGCGAGGACTGGCGGCTCAGCAGGCCCGAGAGGATGATGGTGTCACCGTCATCGACATTGAACTCGCTCTCGGTGCGGCGCGTCAGCAGCCCCGGGATGCCATCGACCGAGACCGACTGGTCGATGTTGCTGACCTCGGCCAGGATCGAGCCGGAGATATTGCCTGCGCCATCGGCCATCGGCTTGACATGCAGGCGCAGGCCATAGGGCTTGTAGTTGACCGAGCCGGTACCCAGCGCGCTCATCGCGGGCAACGGGATTTCACCGCCCGAGAGGAAGCGCGCCTCGCCGCCGCTGCGGGTGGTGAGCTTGGGCGAGGCCAGCAGCATCGCATTGCCGCGCTGCACCTGCAGGTTGATCGCCGAGGTCAGCGCCGTGCTCAGGCCAAAGTAGTAGCGCGCCTTGCGCCGGCGCTGGTCCAGAAAGCCCTGGCCGTAGCCGCTGTCCAAGTTCAGGAAGGGCGAGTTCTCCGGCAGGATGCGGTAGCCGCCGTTGGAGGCGATATCGGAGAACAGGCCAAAGTTGAAACCACCACCGGTCGTATCCCACTTCATGCCCAGGTCGTCCAGCGCCGAGCGCGAGAACTCCACAATGCGCACATCCATCTCGATCATGCGGTCCACACGCAGGCGCTCCGAGGTGGCGAAGGACACGACGGCCGGTCCGTACATGCGCGCAATCTCCCGCAGCCGCGATACCGCAGCGGGGTCAAGGTTGGCGCCGTCGAGGATGATCTTTTCGCCGACACGGGAGACGCTCACCCCGCTGATGCCGGCGGTCAGCATCGAGATTTCGCCTTCGATGCGGTCCAGGTCGACCACATTGACGCGCGCCTTGAGGCTGCTGACCTGGCCGTCCTTGCGCCAGATATGGACCGTGCTTTCGCCGGCGTCCAGCGCCGTCAACAGCAGGCTCTTCTGGTCCACGACACGCGCTTCCATGATCTTGCCATTGCCGACGGCCACGCGCACGACGTCGCGCAGCTCTATCAGGGTCATCTGCCCCACATAGAGCGACAGCGATGCCGGCAGGTGCCTGATCACCAGAGGCTGCACGCCACCGATGCTGGTTGCATCTGCGGCAGCCTGGGTGTTGACGCTGACCGTGGGCAAGGTGCGAAAGCCAGGCGATGTGAGAGGCGCCATCTGGCCTTCGGTATCGCGGGCGAAATCGCCCCCCTCGCCCCCTTGGCCGCGCTGCTCGGCTTCCGCCTGCAGCGAGGCACTTTGCGCAGCGCGCAGCAAATCCCCCAGCGCGCCGGTGGCTGCCGGCTGCGGGGTGCCGCCCGAGGCCTGTGCGGCCAACAACGGCGCCGTAGGCAGGGCCAGCGCGAGCGCGGTGCAAGCCGTCGCACCCCAGTTCTGAAGGACCGGACGGGGACGGGACATACGGATCATCAAGGAATTCATGGTCTACCAACTCTAGGGAGCGAACGGCACAGCAAGGCCAGGGAATAGATCAGCACGCAGCGGGGATCAGTAGGAGCCGGCCACGGCGGGCGCCTGGGGCGCCGGCGCGCTGGCGCCAGGAACGGCCGCAGCGCCCAGCAAGGCCGCCAGCGGCGTCTGCATCTGGGTCTTGACCCCGCTGCCGCCGACGATGTACTCGACCACCGCCGGTGTGCGGTTGGGCACGGTCCGAACCGGGGGGCGCTGGGGGCGGAAGCTGTCGATGTAACTGGCCAGCTGCTGGGCGTTGGTGCCGGTGTCGAGCTTCTGGCGGTCATCGGCATTGCGCAGTGCCGCGACGATCTTGCCCAGCTTTTGCGCGAGGATCAGGCGCTGCGCGTCCACCGGCGGCAGGCCCACGGTCACCGTGGTGTAGCTGCGCTGGCGGTAGGGATCGACGGTGTTGGCGATGTCGGGGCGCTTGCGCAGCTCGGAGAACTGCTCGGAGGTGATCTGGCCGGTGGCACGCACGACCACGTCCTGCAATAGCGGCGCAACGATGGCGTCCTCGGCCTGGGTGCCGCCATCCTTGTCGGCGATGAACAGGAAGTCGATATGGTCGCCCGCGCGCAGCATGCCCGATATCGTGCTGACCTCGTCGACCGGAATGGTCACCGCACGCACGCCAGCTTCGAGCTCCTCGGAGAACAGCTTGCGCGGCGTCACAAAAAAGTTGGCCAGCAGCGGCTTGCCGGCGCTGATGTCCACCGACAGCTGACGGCCCAGAAAGGCGTCGATCATGTCCGGCGTCAGCACATCGGCATGCACATAGGCCGAAGGCACGCTGCGCTTGGCCACCATCTCGGGCAGCAGCGCGGTGCCGGCGGGAATGTTCTGGACCGGCACCACCACATCGGTGCGCAGGCGTTCGGCTTCCGATTCCAGGTTGGCCTGGATCTCGCGCTCGGAGGTCTTCAGGTAGTACCAGCCCAGGCCGGCTGCGATGACCCCGAGTGTGATGGCGGCGATCAGCGGAGCGGCGCGGCGCGAACCATTGGCCAGCCGGGAGAAACGGTTCGGTTTAGGAGAGTTTGGGGTCACCATGGCAAAGAGATCGTGTAGGAATAGGAAGCCCAGGCTGCGCGGAAGGCATCGATCAGCAGCTGAAACAAAGACTTGTCGGCCCCCGGCATGGGCGCGAAGAACACCGCCGCCAGCACCCCCGCAACGATCACGTACTCGGTCATGATCTGCCCCGACTGCCGGCGGGTGCGGATAACAGGGAGGGGGAGGTTCGGTGTCGGCATGCGGGAAACGGCTAGGCCTGGGGCAAGGTGTTGCTGATGACGATGGAGCAACCCACGCCGTTGTGGGCCAGAGCGATCACCGCCTCCTGGCCGCCGCGCCGCAGCACCACCTGGGCGCGCGTGCCGCCTTGGATGGTCTTGCGGCTGAGCACGGTCCAGCCGGCCACCAGCGCCTGTTCGCGGATGTAGAGCTCATTGGCCTCGACGCTCAAGGTATTGCCCCAGACGGTGGTGCGGTTGACCCGGTCAGCATCGAACGAAAAGGTGTCGGAGAACTCATCGGTGCCCATCGGCACGGCCAGGTAGCTGCGGCGCTGCAGCTGCTCGCTGACCAGTTGCGGCACCGCGCCATGCAGCCAGGCCGACGAGATGCGCACCTGCTGCTTGCCGCTGGGCAGCGGCCGGAACTCGACCGTGATGCGGAAATGGCCATCGCGCGCGCCGAGGATCGGAATGCCTTCGAGCGTGGTTTCCGAGAAATCGGACTTGCCCCCCAGCCATTCCTGGTAGAAGCGCCGGGCCTGGCGGGTGTCGCCGTCGATATCGAAGGCCTGGATCTGCATCGGTATCTTGTTCTGCACGATCAGCTCGGCCACCCAGTACGGCGACAGATGCTTGTCTGGAAACAGGATGACCGGCCAGGCAATGGCGCTGCCGGGTGCGGCGCGGGTTGCCAGCGGCACGGCGGCGGCCAGCGCGGCCAGCAGCAGCCAGGCCAGCGGCAACCACAGCCCTGCTGGCCGGCGGACAGCACGCACGCCACGCCTGGGCCTGTGCAACAGCATCATCGTCATGGCAAGGTGTTGACGACCGGCGGCGGCGGGAACGCGCGGTAGAAGCGGAAGCAGTCCTTGCCGTCGGGCTTCTCCAGCGGTCCGCACTCGTGCTCGCCCGGGTTGTCGTTGTAGTGCTCATTGGCAGGCACCTTCTGCAGCCACTCATAGCGGTCGAGCGGTACCGACTTCTCCTGCGCATCGCCAGGCGTCAGGCCCATCGTGAGCTTATTGTGGTCAAAGGTGGGCCAGAGCCACTTGAGCGTGCTGCCCAGTTGCCCCAGCGGCGCGCGGAAATCCTGGTACTCCGGGCGGTCCAGCAGCTTCATCGGCACCAGCCCCTGGATCTTGGATTCCTCGCGGTTCGTGCCGCCGGCGCTCCAGGGCTCGGACAGCATGGTCACATGGTCCTTGATCTGCAACTTGAGCGGCAGCGGCGTGTCGTTCTTGTGCAAGGCCGACTCCACCTTGCCAAATTCGGTTGGGAAGCGCGCAGCGGCAAAACCGGCACCCCGCTCCAGTGCCACCTCGGTGCGCATATAGCCCTGGGTGACAAAGCGGAACTTGGCGATCGACTCGCCCTTGGCCAGGTTCTGCACCTCACCGACCTTGGAGAAGATGGTATCCATGAAGGCGGCGACCGAGGGCAGCGGTGCAGCGGTGGTCTTGGCGCTGAGCGACTCGTTGAAGTCGGGCATGCGGGCCTGGCCCGACGTGAACTCGGACACCGCCTCGCCATGCACAGCCGTGTTGGTGTCCTGCGTGGGATCGCGGAACACATGGCGGCGCAGGTCGTTGCTCAGCTCGGCATCGGACTTGCGGATGGCGCCGCTGGCGCCCTTGTACTGGTCGGCCGACATAACCTCGGTTTCCGTCGCCGCTGGAAACCAGACCGCGCGCTGCCAGGCATTGAGCTTGGCCGCCGCCGTGACCTGCATGCGCGCCTGGCCGTAGTCGGCAATCAATGGTACGGCCGCCATCAGCAGTGCCGCAAAACCGCTGATCAACGTGACCTCGACCAGCGCGCTGCCCTGCTGCGCGCGGTGCCGGGCACGGCGCTGCAGCGCCTTCATCGGAGGAGTCTGGAGCCTCATTGCGCGGCATCCTGGTTGTCGGGCTCGCCGCCGCCAAACAGGCCATCCGACCCGCCCAGGGCGGAGCCGGCCACGGCCACGCCACGCGCCCAGATGGAGGGCTCAACATGGTGGACCTGCCAGTACGGGGAGAACAGGTTCTTGTGCTCGATATAGCCGCCGGTGAAGCCGACCTTGATCGTGCGGCCGGCGATCTGCAGCGACTTGTACTGGTCCTTGGTCATGTCGCGGCGCTGCCAGCGGTCCTGCGGCCGCTTGAAATACAGCTGGGCCGAAGACAGCGCGCTTACGTCGCCACCCAGCATGCGGTCCCGCAGGCCGATGCTGTAGTCGTCCTTGGCATAGCCAAAGCCGGCTTGTTCGCCAGTGCGCATATCGCTGCCCCGGCGCGCCACCATCACCGAGATCGTGGGCCCCTTGTCGGTCAGGCTGCCCCACTTGCGGGGGTTGATGCTGGTCATCGACAGGTCGCCATACCATTTGTCCTGGTCCCGGCCCTTGAGCGTGCGCAGCTGGCGCACATCCCAGTAGCGGGGCAGCGAGAAATTCCTGGTGGCCAGCCCAATGTCGGTGCGCGGCTTGTACTTGTAGGCCGAGTTGAACTGCAGCACCGCATAAGGCACCAGCAAATTGTTGCCATCCCGGTCGCGCCCCGCCGCATAGATGGCGCTGTCGGACAGGCCGTCTGCGGTCAGCTTGCCGTAGTTGCGCTTCTCATCGCTTTGGTACTCGGGATCGGCATTGCGCGGCTTGAAGTTCTTGTCGTAGGAGCGCAAGGCCAGACGGTGGCCGGACCAGCCCTTGTCTGCATAGCCGGAGCCACCCGTGGCAGCGGATGCGCCCAGCCCGAAATCGCCGACAAAGCGCTCGCCCAGCAGCACCCCGGCGCCGAAGATATTCACCGAATCGGCTGATTGCCAGCGGATGCGGCCCCGCTCGTCGGCGAGGTCCGAGCCCCGGGTGGCGACCAGCTCGGTGCCGCCCTTCCACGACACCGTGCCTTTGAGCAGCTCCTGCATGGCCGTGGCAATCGGGCCGCTGGAGAGGTCAAAACTGGAGCCCTCGTTTTGCATGCCGCTGATGCCCTGACCGATCAGGCCCGGGAAAATGCGCCGGTCCTTGCTGAAGTCATCGCGTGTCGCCTGGGCCGCATGGGCAAAACGCATCGCATCAAAAAAATCGTCCTCGTCGTTGCGGCGGTCCGACGTGGTGCTGTAGAGCTTGATGAAGTTGAGAAACTCCAGCGACGAGCTGGCAATCAACGGTGCATTGGCCGCGACCGGCAAATAGGCCTTGTCGTCGTTGTCGCTGAGCACATCCTTGGCGACGACGATCGCCTCGGGAATGCTGGCGCCGGTTGTCGCCGCCTGGGCCAGAGAGATGGCGGTGTTGAGCACCCGCAGCGCGTCCACCATGATCTGGAATGGCCGGGCCGACGGCTCGATGGCCTTGGCGATGTTGTTGGCCTGGCGCTGGTACTTGGCGGCCGCCTGCACATTGCCGCCCCACTTGACCAGGTAATTGATGGCGCTGATGAAGTCATAGCGCGCAGCAGCGGCTGCTGCCTGTGCCAGGTTCCACACGCCCTTCTGCCCTTCGATCTCCACCCGCGCCACCTGGATATTGGCCGCCGTGCTGACCACCATGCCCACCGACGTTTGAAAGCTCGCCAGCATCGCGACGCCCGCTTCATTCGCGGCCATGGCCCGATTGGTATAGGCCAGAAAATTCAATTGCCGCGCAAATACCGTTGAAGCGCTATACGTCATCGCATCGGCATTGTTTTGCAGCTTCATTTTGTCTCGCGTCACAATGGCCGTGTTATAGACCAGGAATATGCCGAGACAGACCACCGGAACCATGGCCAACAAATAGACAATCACCTGCCCTTTTTGTACGCGATCCCCGAATCGATACGAAGATGGTTTATGCATGATGGCTACTATTATGTAATTCGTTGGATTCCGGAGGCCCTCCCTCCCGTTGATAGCGTAAAGCCATTATCCCAACCCAGCCCACCCAAGGGTTTGCACTGAATACCAGACGCCCACCGCAGGCAGTACCTTCTTACGCTGGGGCCAAGCGCCTGCAACTTCGCAGCAGCGCAACCGGGTTGCGACAGCGGCTGTTATTTGGCGCCGTCGTTACCGCCCTCGGTATAGGTCGACATATTCATGTTCTTCTGGGCATTGGTCAGCGCCTTGCCCGATGCTGCCTGTGCCGCAGTAATGCCTTCCTTGCCCGATTCACCACCCACTTCCTTGGCCATACCCGCAACCTGGCTGCGCACCGTCTGGCCGAAAAAGCTGAAGGCAGCAATCGCGGCAATCGCAATCAAGCCCAAGATAATGATGTATTCCGTCATGCCCTGGCCGCGCGATTTGCGCTTGGTCACCGGCATGGAAAGTCTTGCGACAGCGGATGGGGTGTGATTTGTGATATTCAAGGCGAGCTCCTCATTCATGGATCATTCGGACGAAAATGCAGTCATTTCAGAAACCATGCCATGCGACCGCGCAGCGCAATTACTGAACGGCGCAATGGTATCTATCTGTTTTCGCGATGTACATGCCATTTTTATTAAAATGTTAACAAAGTGTTTCTTTGCCTAAATAGACTGAATGAGCTTATTTGTCAAAATTAATTTGTTGCCAGATGAAATTTTTCAACTGTCATATTGATGACATCCACAGGTTATTGAACAATCCTTTGCAACCAACGCCAGTCAACACAATAATTCCATAGAAATCATGACCCAAGCCCCTAACCCGAGGGAACGTCCCATAATTACACAACATATATATGCAATCGATATTCGATACCGTCCCAGAATAACTTGCCATAATTAGCGAGTAATTATTTCATCTGTCCAATAAATAAGCAGCATTAATCGCTGCCCCAACACATAGCAAGGGATCTGCTGCCTCCTCCGCTGTCGCGGTCTGAACATGGGCCGGCGCGAGTGCTCAGGTGGAATGTCTCGTCGGCTGCAGGCCGCTGACGCGCGAAGACGCCTTACACCATGAGCCGACCCGCACGCCACGCCTTCGGAACGTACAGCGCAGAAGATCCCCGGACACGGAGAAACAAGCATGGAAAAAGGCAGACCGAAGTCAGGCATCACACTGACTGAACGGGAACGTGAACAGCTCGAAACCATGGCCACCCAGGCAGGCCAGCCCGCGCATCTGGCGGCCCGCGCCCGGATCATCCTGCGCAGCGTGGAAGGCGACAGCAACACCACGATCGCCCAGGGCATGGGACTGACGCAGGCGACGGTGGGCAAGTGGCGGCGCCGCTTTGCCAGCCACCGCGTCGTGGGCCTGTATGACAACATGCGCCCGGGCAAGCCCCGCACGATCGATGACCGGCAGCTGCAAACCATCGCTGCCATCACCACAGCCGAAACAGGCTCTGGCGACGCCGCACCCGACAGCGTGCGCGCGCTGGCAGCGCGCACGGGCATGTCCAAGAGCAGCGTGGCCCGTTATCTGCAGCTGCTGGGTAAAACCAGGTCCCGTCCCCACTTTGCGCTCTTCAGCGATCCGCTGCTGCTGGAGCAGTTGCAGGCCCCCGCCGCGCTGTACCTGAGCGGCAGCGACAGAGCCCTGGTGATCTGCCTGGACACCAAGAGCCCGCTGAGCCTGCCCGCCGCTCCCCGCAAGGCGAGCCCATCCCACGCCCTCGCCGACCATGGCAGTTGGCCGCATTCGCTCTCAACGGCGCTGTGCAAGGCACTCAGCAGCCCCTGCACAAGCCCGCCAGCGCAGTGCAAGCCCCGTCTCCGGCACCAGGAGTTTCTGGTCTTCCTGCGTGAAGTCGAAGCCATGCTGCCGCCTCATCTGGATGTGCATTGCATCCTCGACACCAGCGCGCTGAGCCAGCACCCCAGCATCAAGGCCTGGCTGGGCACGCGCCCGCACTGGTGCACGCATGGCTGTGGCGACTACGCCGCCTGGCACCGGGAGCTGGGCCGCTTTCTGAGCCGGCTGGGCACCCAGCGCAGCGCGAACACGCCCAGCCGGGAATGTGCGCAGTGGCTGCAGTCTGTCGACGCATTGGCACGCCAACAAGGCGCCCATCACCGCCCCTTTCGCTGGATGGGAGCACTGCAGCCGCTGGAGGAGAACGGCACCACCGCAAGCCCGCAGCCGCGGCCATGCGCGGAAAAGCCGGACACGGGCGACCATTGAACCCCAAGGGCATGCCGGAGGCGTCTAAGCCACGCGACCGGGGAATGTAACAAAATGATGTAGCATTCACACACTACCCAGGGGCAGATGCAGATGAATGGCGCACTCCAAAGAGACCAACGCAGATGGCAACGATGCTGACGACCGTCCGCGCGCTTCTGGTTCTGCTCCTCTGCGTGCTGGCCAGCGGGACCGAAGCGGCCAACTACCCCTGCAGCGGCAGCAAAGGCGGCATCGCGCACTGTGCGGGAACGCGCTTTGTCTGCCGCGACGGCTCCATCAGCGGCTCCAAGCGCGTCTGCACGGCCGCTGACGCAGCCACGCCAACCCTGCGTCCGCTGGTCTCCGATGCCACACCCTCCCGCACGGACTGCGCCTGCCGCGCCAACCGCTATTGCACGGGTCCACGCGGCGGACGCTATTGCCTGTCCGACAGTGGCAAGAAGAGCTATTTGCGCGACTGAAGGGCCGCAGATGGCGGCCCAGCGCAAGGGGCTGAACATTCCAGCGCGGAGGTCTGCGCGGATGCGCGTGCCTGGCATAACGCACGCCCCCCCCCTGCGCCGCTGGTCCGTCTGCGGTGCGACCGCCGTGGTGGAATGGCATGCCGGTGCGCGTCAGGCCTGCGAGCGCTCGCACCGTCATCAAGACGCCCGCGCAGTGGGCTGGCACCTGTCACTACCAGCGATGGAGGACCTGCAGGACGTGCGCCGGCGGGGACGCTGCGGAGACGAAGGTGGAGATGGAGAGAGAAAGAGTGCTCTTGGAAGCTAGCGGATGACCGCCAGCCTGCCGCAGCTTAGGCGGTGGTCCGCAAGACCGTGCGGACGATCGTGGGGTGCACGCATCGCTAGGCACCGGCGTGTCTGCCGCAGCATCGCGCCAACGCCAGCAACGCATCATCCGGGTGGTGCCCCGAGCCGGGATCGAACCGGCACGCCACTTTCGCGGCACGGGATTTTAAGTCCCGGGTGTCTACCAATTTCACCATCGGGGCACGCAGCCTGCCATTCTAGCCGCTCCCGCTGCGCTGTTGGACGAAGACAGCCCGGGAACCCCGTGTGGACACGGTAGCCACAGCATCTGCAGATGCGCGCAGTGCCATGACAGCGAATGCGCCAGGGGTAAACGAAGACAGGCTTTGTGCCGGTCTGTGCAGCGGCAGCAACATGCGCTAGCGTGCAGAACGCAGACGCCGAAAAGCAAAAAAGAGCCCAAAGGCTCTTTTCGCAATGTGTTGGAGCGGGAAAACGGGTTCGAACCGTCGACCTATACCTTGGCAAGGTATCGCT